>DAOVIU010000174.1 GCA_030673585.1 Pseudomonadota bacterium
AACCGAGAAGGTTATCATCTCCCAACTCGCGTTTACCCCTTGCATGGAGTGCCACGGGTGTGATGAGGACGGTGTGTGTGTTCTCAAAGATGACATGGAAGAAGTCTACCCGAGGCTCTTGGAGGCGGATTGGATCATTCTGGCTTCCCCCATCTTCTTCTACGGGGTTACCGCGTGGACCAAGGCTCTCATCGACCGCGTCCAGTCCCTATGGGTGAGGAAGTATCGTTTGAAGTTGCCACCGGCGCAACCGGGAAGGAGCAGGAGGGGATTTTTCATTTCAGTGGGGGCCACCAAGGGATCGAGGCTCTTTGAGGGTACCATGCTCACCGTGAAATACTTCTTTGATGCCGTCGGTGCGGATTTCGCGGGACAATTGCTTTTCAAGGGCGTCGAGGGGAAAGGGGATATACGGAACCATCCTACCGCGCTCCGTGAGGCCTTTGATGCTGGCAAAGCGTTGGTGGACGGAAGTGCACAAGATAGAGGCTAAACATGCTACCAAATGAAGGTACCTCCTCCTGCCGATGACCGATGAACGAAAATCTTTGGGAGGGTATCCTTCGTCCGGAATATCTAGGGAGGGGTGAAAAGTGAAATCAAGGGAGAGTACTTTGCTGGATGCGGTTAAGGCCGCAATGGCAGCCGAGAATGACGCCCATAATTTCTACTCTCGGACGGCCCAGAAAACGCAAAACCCGAAGGGAAGGGATATGTTCTCCCAGTTGGCCGATTTTGAAATGAATCATTTCCGCCATTTGAAGGATGTATATGACTCCCTCAAGGAAGATGCCAAATGGATTGCCTCCCCCGGACCTACATTTTCCAAGAAGGGGAAGAAGATCAGCAAGGATTTATCCATAGCAAAAGAGGTGGGACCTCAGGCCGACGATCTGGATGCCCTTTCCATAGCTGTCAAAGAGGAGAGGAAGGCTCAGAAGTATTATTCAGAGATGGCACAAAAGACCGCCGATCCCCTCGGGAAGGAAATGTTCAAGAGGTTGGCCAGGGAGGAGGAAATCCACGAAAGGGTGTTGAACGACCAGTATTACAGCCTCAACAACAATGGCATCTGGACATGGGGAGACTAAAGCGCAGGTGTGATGGAAACCATCGCTACAGGGCGTTTTTCTCCTTAAGCCCCTCTTCCAGATATCCCAGAAACTCCTCCGCCTTTTCCAGGGGAGGCTTCGTCAACAAACTGATGACGACGAAGCCGACCAAACAGACCAGCCCTCCCCATACCGCCGGCCAGTGCCCCAAAGGCTTAATGCCAGAAAATTGGAGAAACCCCGTGACCACCCCTCCGATAATCATGCTCCAAATGGCCCCTGCGGCGGTGCCCCTTTTCCAGAAGAAGGCCCCGAATATGGCCGGGACCGTCATGAGGAGCCCCGCCGAGGCCGCCACCGAGAGTTTGGCGATGGGTCCCAGCCTTAACGCACCGAAAACCATAGCCACCCCGGAGACCACCGGAATCACCCATTTCCCCAACCGGAGCTCCATCTCCTCCGATACCCGGCGACTTAACCCCCTGTAGAGATCCCGGGCGAACATCGAGGACAGGGTAAGGAGAATGGAATCGATGGTGGAGATGGCCGCCCCCAAAATCCCCACCATTACGAAAAGGGCCAGGATACTTGGGATGAAGGGTTGGGAGAGAAGGGTTGGGGTAGCCTTGTCGGCTCCCATAAGGCCCGGGCTCAATACCTTGGTAGAAAGACCCCACATCACGGAGACTAAGGTATAGATGAATCCGAAGATAAGAAATCCAACCAGCATCCTCCGCATGGCACTCATTGACTTGGGGATGAAGAGCCTCTGGCTGACCTGTGGGTTGGAGATGCAGAAGAAAAACCAGGGAAGTGTCAGGCCGATGTAGGCCTTCAAGCTGAAAAAGCCCGGCCCGGGCACCGTTAACCATTGGGGATAGTTCATCTCTACCTTTCCAAAAAAGCCTCCAAAGCCTCCGAAATACCGGTAAATTACGAAAAGGAGAACAAGGACGGATGTCACTAACATGATCAAAGCTTGGAGCGAATCTGTCCAGGCCACTGACCTCAGGCCCGCTATCCAGGCCCAGATAATGGCCAGTAGGGTTGCCAAGACGAGGCCCCCCAAGAAGGGAATAGCCCCTCCCGATAGCCCCTCCAATAGGATCCCGATGCCCATCAGTTGAACCGCTGCATAGGGAATGAGAAAGATCAGACATACCAACGTGGTCACAACGGCAACCCATTGGCTTTGATATCGATCGCCTAAGAGCTCAGCCGGGGAAACATATCCATACTTCTTCCCCACCAGCCAAAACCGGGGAGCGAAGAAGACCGCAAGAATCAAACCCGAAAGGTAGGTCAGCTCAAACCCCAGGGCCCCCACTCCCCACTTATACGTGAAGTCGGCCAAACCCACCATCATAAAGGCGCTGTATGTTGTGGCGCTGTACGTCAGGGCCGCAACAAATCCCCCCACCGTACGATTCGCCAAAAAATACTCGGTAATCCCCGCACCCATCCCTTTCCGGGACATGTAGGCAATCCAGGTGCCCAAGACGACATAGATAGCAACGACGAGCATGATATAAGAAGAATTCATGTTCCCCTCCTCTTAATCCTTCCACTTCCACAACAGGACAAACATTGAGGTAACAGCCGCTATTGCAAAGAGATTCCAAAAAAGGAAAGCTCCGTAAAACTTGCTCACCCCTGATAGCACTGTGTACGGAAGAGTGTAATCCAGTAAGAGCAGAAAGCCGAACCACATGATCCACCCCCACCTCTTTCCCCTCATATCCAAAACCCCCTTTCCGTTTCGCCGCGTTTAAGCGATATCCCTCTTTTTATCAAACGTTATTACGACAAAACACTGTCCCTGAGCGGCATTTCATCCCCGCAACTCCAACCTTTCAACCACCTCCGCTAGGTTCCTGATCACATCATCCCCTCTGCGGGTCCACGACCGATCGATATGCAGAGCTCTAATTCCAAGCTTTTTGGGAACGAGGTAGTCGAACTCCCAGTGATCTCCCACATGCACCATCTCGTGCGGGCTAATCCGAAGGAGTTGACAGATATGACCATAAAACTGAGCGGTCTTTTTGATTTGTCCGAAATCAGAGGTAGCCGAATATATCCTTGAGAAATATCTCCGGAGTTCAGCCACCTCAACTTCGATATCGATGAATTCCCGTTTGGCATTGGAAATGATGATAACCCTATAGCGGGAAGAGAGGTCCTGGAGAACCCGTGAAACCCCTGGATAGGTCCTGATTTTGTGGGAGAATCGATTCAACAACGACTTCCAGCTACCATTGAGCTGAAGAAAATTGAACCAATACTTGATATCGTACCACTCCAGGGAATCATCACCGACCTTGCGGTATTCTCCCTCCACGATTTCCTTGGCCTCGTCAAACGGAATCCTCCTCGTTTCGGCGAAGATCTGAGGAATCCCCACACCCCATACCCATTCGCTAAATTCCAGCTCCACCAGGGTTCCATCCAGGTCAAAGGAGATGACCTTTATGCCTTCCGGAGTCATTTTTCATCCTCATTTTCAAAAAGGGGTACGAACTCAGACCATCTCCAGCACGATGTCGTCGATGCTCTCCACCTTCTCTTGGGCCAGGTCGACGATGGCTACCGTTCTGATCGGCAGATAGGCATAAGAGGTAAAGATGGTCAAACACCGCTTCTCGAACATGATGGGATTTGCGTTGGGCTGGTGGGATCGAATGAGTACCTTTCTCTTGAATTGATCCATGAGCCGGTAGAAGTAATCCCGCCCATACTGAGGGCGTCCCCAAAACCCACCCAGATCGTTTCCCGAACGGTCTTGGAAGTCCCCCCACACGATCTGATCCCAATTCTCATCCCCAGTTTCGATAGTATTAATATCCTCGAGCTTCTCCAGGTCGGGCAAAGCTCCGTGGACTCCTATTACCCCATTGGGGGTTGAAACGGCGAAGGGGAGCTGAGCAAGGGTCTGACCATACCGCTCCCGCCCCCCTTCGGTGAGGCTTAGCCAAAAGTTGGCAGGGTAGAACTCCTTGATGATATATCCCTCGTGATTTCCCATGAGCATGATGACATCCTTGGGAAACTGTAACTTCATCTTAAGCAGGTAGTGAATATTCTCCCGGGATGCCTCCCCTCGGTCGACGTAGTCGCCTAGGAAAACAACCTTCTGATTATCGGAGAGGTATCTCTCCAATATCAATTTGCTGGCTTCCACATCGCCATGGGTATCCCCTACAAAGACGGCCTTGCCGGAATTGGGTAAATGGAGCAATTTCGGCTCTCCCCGGAAGACCTCTTCCGCCTGTTCTAATAAGGATCGTTCCTCCTTCTGCATAGTCACCGTTCCAATGAAATCCAGTTCAACGCAGTTTGGAAAACTAATTAGAGGCTATCACCTTAACGTGGAGCCTTCTCCTCCTCGGCCCATCAAATTCGCAAAAATAAATCCCTTGCCAAGTTCCCAGGAGCAACATCCCCGACTCGATGAAGACCGTTTCAGAGAACCCAATAATGCTCGCCTTTATGTGGGCGGCGGAGTTTCCCTCGATGTGCCTATACTGATCATCATAGGGAATGACCTTGTTTAATTCCATGACGATATCCTGATGGACGCTGGGATCGGCATTCTCGTTGATGGTGATCGCGGCGGTTGTATGTGGGACAAACAGATAGCAAATCCCCTCTTGAGCCTT
>DAOVIU010000152.1 GCA_030673585.1 Pseudomonadota bacterium
CATGCGGTCCACGAACCAAAGCTTGCCAAGGTACGCGATGGCCGTGCCCAGGAGCGTCGGCCAGATGTCCAGCGCAATCAACCCCCAGATGAGGAAAACCATACCGATGGCAGAAACAACATTGAGAACCAAGGGCACGGTGCGATGATGCTCCGGTACCGGGACTTCATCGCGGTTCAGCCATACCCGTTCGCCCAACACTGCCTTCGAGGCCCAGTTGTTCGTTGAACGAGGTTTGGAGAAAATCGGGGGTTCAGCCACGTCCAAAGAACTGCTAGGGCGACTGAAACGAGCGCCCACCATCCGAGCCAGGCTCGACTCCAGATAGCAATGATGAGTAGGGGCAGGACTGTGTTACGGGTCCAGACACTCCATGGGTTAGCATGCCGCGCCCATGCTTCTTCGGTCATTCTGAAGTAGTGGGCGATTTTCCTTTCGAGCGTCAAGGCAACATTCCTAACCGCCATTAATTATCGACTCCCCTTCTCGAATAGCAATTGTCTCAACGCCTCAATTGGTTCCGACGAACAACCCGGAATGTCACCCAGGATCCCGAGGCCCAAGCAGAGAAGGCTTCCCTTTCTGAGGAAATCCCTTCGGCTCAGGCTCATCGGTGGCCTCCACATCAAACCCATGGTAATCCCTTCGGGATCATGATAAAGGGGGGTAATGATTTGTCAAGGTTTCTCAACGGACACGAAGAGCATTCTTCAAAACAAGGAGGGAATTCGATGAGGGGCAAGAAGATCTTACTCGTGAATGGAAGCCCGGGAAAGAGGGCGCTTGCTTATCCCCCTAATATTCCGTGGTACCCGCGGAAGTTCTGAGACTTCTTCCCTTCCTTTTTTCAGGAAATTGTCCTATGATAACGGAACTATTAGATCCGACAGACAATTTGAGCCGTGAATACTGAGCAGATATTGAAGAAGTGTCCGTTGTTTTCGGGCCTGGAAGATCGGGAAATTGCCGAAATCAAGGCTATTTCCACATCAAAGAGATATTCCAAGGGGACCCTCATCTTCTCCGAGGATGAGGAGACAACGGGCTTTTTCGTTGTCGTTTCGGGCCAGGTAAAGATCTATAAGCTCTCGTTCGAGGGAAAGGAGCAAATCCTCCACATCATTTCACCTGGGGAGACCTTTGCGGAGGCCGCCCTCTTTGCCGGTTCGACTTACCCCGCATTTGCCGAATCTCTCGCCCAAACCCAAGTCCTATATTTCTCCAAGGAAGACTTTCTCAGCCTCATCCGAAGAAATCCCCAAATCAGCTTGAACATGATTGCCAGCCTCTCCCAATGGTTGAGGAAATTCGTCAACTTGGTCGAGGAGCTCTCTCTAAAGGATGTCTCCACCAGGCTTTCCAAATACCTGATGGACCTCTCCGCCAGATCGGGGCGAAGCTCGAAGCGAGGAATCGAATTTGAGCTCGATATCAGCAAAAGCCAACTTGCCTCCCAACTGGGGACCATAAGTGAAACCTTATCGCGGGCATTGAGAAAACTGCGAGATAGGGGGATCATTGAGGTCGAGGGAAAGAGGATCATCATCCTCCAAAAGGAAGGCCTTGAGGAGATCTCCTCGGGCATTCCCCTGTAGCTTTCCAGCATCGAGGATTTTCTTCCTCTTCACCACCTGCATTCCCCCGCGCTTAGGATTGCCCTTTCTTTGCCCTTTTCCTTTTTCCTACTTCCCTCCTTCCCGAAACCATCTACGCTTCTCCACAGGGCTTTTCGGGCTTCTACCAGGTCCAATGCCGGAGCGATCTGTCGGAAGTAGTGCTTCATCTCCTTTTCGGTGGCCCTCCGATGCTTGCTCGAACGGTGAACATCGCCGATGTTCCATTCCCCTTCGGGTCAGGCGGGGAAAAAATGATCTCTTTTCCGTCCAGAAGGTAGATACTGTAGCCCCGATTTCCCCCGACAACTTTCAAGAGGGTCTCTGGAACCTGATAACCTTCAGCACTCATTCCTCTCCTCCTTGATTCCTCACGGTATAACGGGTCTTAAACAACCCCCCGGCAGAATCCCACTGGGGTAGGTCTTCATTTCTATGCTACCATAACTCAAGTCGAACCATACCTGGCCGGGCTCCGGTGGCCTGGGAAAGGACCCTCCGGGTATCCCCTCGGACCTTCGCAGCTTCATAATGATACACAGCAAAAAAACATCTACAATTGACCTAAATCAAACCAATTGATCGGAAATTACGTTATTTTTATATAGAAACCTGGAGGGACATCCGGATACCATCGTCCCAGAGCCCTGTGAACTGGAGTGATTTAACGCCATGCAACAAGCGGAGATTGTTGGGCAAACCATCCAACTGATCCGGAAGCGGATGGGGAGACGATTGACCTCCCTCGTCGCGGAAGAGCTCCGGATAGGGGTATTTTTTACAGGGGTGAAATTGGCAAGTGGGCATGCAGGGTTGGCCTTTACCCCCATTCGGGAGATCCCCGAAGCCGTTTGCTGTCCCAGCTCGGCGGCACAGATGCCTGATGCGGGAAAACTCGCAATAAAGGACATCGATGAACTTCTCTCTTACGCCAAGAGTCCCAATCCAATCAAGGGCGCCATCGGAGTTGCCGTACTCAATGCTCTTTCCCACTATCTGTTGGAAAAGGGCCTCGAACAAGACTACGATATCCGTTATGATCGGGACGGCCTGGACCTCTTGGAAATAGGATCACATGAGACCGTCTGTCTCGTGGGCGCTTTTACCCCTTACATTCGAAGGTTCAAAACATCGGATAATCAGTTTTTCATCATCGAAAAGACTCCCGAACCGCTGAGGCCTGAGGAGATGGAATACTACAGGCCAACCAGCGAGGGTCCACGGGTTCTTGCGGAGTCTGACGTCGTCATAATCACGGGCTCGGCCATTGTAAACCATACTATTGAAGGACTTTTACATCACATCAAGCCGGACTCCCGGGTGGGGATCATCGGACCTACGGCTAGCATGATTCCCGATGTTTACTTCAAAGAAGGCGTAGACATCATGGCGGGGATTCGGATAACGGACCCCGACCTGATGCTCCGCATGGTAGGAGAGGGGGGATCAGGCTACCACCTATTCGGCACCTGTGCCCAAAGGCTGGTCTTTGTTGGAAATAATGCAGGGAAACGACGGAAATAAAGAGTATCCCCGAGGAAAGGATCGATAGCATAAGAACATTAACCAGGAGGAAGAAGTCATGAGAGAAGAGGTGGAGAAAGCATTGGATCAGATCAGGCCCGCGCTTCAAGCCGATGGAGGAGATATCGAGCTTGTCAACGTGGGGGAAGACGGGACGGTCCAGGTAAGGCTCACCGGGGCCTGCGGAGGATGTCCCATGTCTCAGATGACCTTAAAGATGGGGGTGGAAAAATCCCTCAAGCAAATTGTCCCCCAGGTGAAAAGCGTTATACCGGTTTGATCATATCCGGAAGGCGAAAGTCATTCCTCTCGCTCGAGCGCGTTCTCACTTGTAAGGCTGGGTCTGCTTTGGTATCATCGGTTTGCCAAGGGGGTTGTTCGGCTTAACAATCCATATGTGCCAAGATCAAAGGGGGAAAGGGATGGGAAAACTCGTACATACATCGAGAATTGCCATTACCCGAGTAGGGGGGCCGGTTCGGAAAGCCTTCATCGAGGGATTCGAGGAACCGGTGTTCTACGGGGTACATGGGGGAATTAAGCAATTCTACAAGGTTGAACCGAAGGAGGAACACGCAGCCACGCTCGACCACATCATCGGGGCTGTGGGAGGTTGAATGATGGGAACCTTGGCCAGGTTTCTGGCCGAAAGGGATATCCCCACCTCCGAAGACCGCTACCAGGCGCATGTGGAGGGGGACATTGAAGATGTCAATGGCGTCCTCAAGATTACCCGGATCCGCGTCCACTATAGCTTGAAAATTCCCCCGGGGAAAGGAGACGACGCCCGGCAGGCATTCGAACAGTATCTCCCCTTCTGCCCCGGCGCTCAAAGCGTCATGGGCTGCATTCATATTGACCATGATGTAGGGATCAAAGAGGAAGAGGGCTGACGACGATTCTTACGGCGGGCAATCGAGGCTCTGGGGTCGCCTTTATTTTCGCTATCCCCTCTATGCCAGATAGTGGTAGAGAAGGTCCAACCTTCCCCTTTTCATGAGATAAGGGCCCGAAAACTTCATCACCTCCCGAACCTTCTCCCTATAATCCCGGCTATAGCACTGGGTTTCGCATTTCTTGCACATGGGCTTGGGGTCATGGGGACATCGAAAGCGCTTTCGAATCCCATAGGCCAGAAGTCCCGAGCAGGATTCGCAGAGCTGGATTCCCCTATCGATGAGGGGCGTTACCTCTTCAAATGGTGGAGAGAAGCGCTGCTTCGAATCCTCCCCATGGTTTTCCCGGCAAAAGATATGGACAAACCGGACGAGGACCTGGATATCCTTTTTCTCCTTACGACTCAAGGCCACGGGATTTTCCTCCTCTTTTTCCTCACCATATAAAGTATAAAGACCCCTGCGAATCCGCCTTGACCTGAGTCAAAAATCCCTTTATTGTAAATTTTTTGCTAAGGTTTCAAGTTCTACCTTTTTGACAATGCGAATAGAAAGGTTTAAGAGAAATAATTCAGCCTTCCCCCCCGAGGGGTTCAATAAACCATGAAGCTGAGAACGAACCTCCGGAGGTTTTATATCGTCGCCCTCTTAATTTTGGGCACTCCCACCGTCTATTCCCTCATCATCGGGTCTGCAGTCGTGATCCTGGGACAGCTCATTCACTTCATCTCAGCGGGGTACCTGGTGAAGCGGGATGAGCTGATCACCGCCGGGCCGTATCAGTACGTGAGGCATCCCTTTTATGTCGGAAGTTTCATCTCGGACATCGGTCTCTCCATCATGGCC
>DAOVIU010000234.1 GCA_030673585.1 Pseudomonadota bacterium
CCTATGGTCATACAGGGTCCCGGGTATTGATGGATGCTATGGGGCGCCCAGAATGGTGAGAGAGGTGATAGCGCAGGGACCGCCGATGTTATGGGCAAGGCCTACTTTAGCATTCTTCACCTGCCTCTCCCCGGCCTTGCCCTGGAGATGCCTGGTGATCTCGTAGATCATCCTTACCCCTGTTGCCCCGACGGGATGACCGCAGCTTTCCAAGCCTCCGCTGATGTTCACGGGCACATCCCCCTCGGCGGTCGATCTTCCCTCCTCGACGAAATACCTCCCCTCGCCCTCCTTACAGAACCCCAGATCCTCATAGACGATCAATTCAACGGGGGCGAAGCAGTCATGTACCTCTGCCAGATCGATCTCGTTGATGGGATTCTTGATCCCGGCCATCTGATAAGCCCGCTGAGCAGCCAGTCTTGTGGAGGGGAAATGGGAGAAGTCATACCGCGGGTCGAAAAATGGGAGGTCCCATCCGGAGTTGACGATGAGCTCCTGGGCCTTGACCAAGACATAGTCCTTGTTGAATTTCCCGGCATCCTCGGCCCTGACCAGCACCGCGGCTGCCGCCCCATCGGTGGTGGGGCAGGAACAGAGGAGATTGATGGGATAGGCAACCATGGGCGAGTTCACTATGGTCTCCATGGGGATTTCCTGTCGATACTGGGCTATGGGATTTTTCACCCCATGCCTGTGATTCTTATGGGAGACCATACAGTAGTGTTCCAATGTCGTCCCGTATTTCTCCATGTGACGGGTGGCGTAGACGGCGAATTGCCCCGCCGCCGTCTCCCCCTTCTGGAGGAACTGGTGTTGGGCGACCACCATCATCTTAACCAGGCTCTTCTGGGGCGGACGATCCCTCTGTTTCTCCGCCCCCGCCGCAAGAACCACATCGTTTACCCCGGAGAGCAGTCCTAAACAGGCCTCCCTGAATGCGTTCCCCCCTGAGGCGCAGAAGTTGGAAACCCGGGTGATGGGAATATCGAATAGGCCCACCGGTTCGGCGAGATCCATCCCCGACCTCCCCTTCATGGCGCTTCCGTCCACGAATGCCGTGGATAGCCATGCCCCATCGATATCCTCCGGGCCAACCCCTGCCTCCTCGAAGGCCTCGAAACAGGCCTCCACCAGCATATCTCCATAGCCCATATCGAAATTCTCGGCAAACCTGGTGCACCCCGCACCCACGATGGCTATTTTGTCCTTAAAGTCACCGCTCATAGCTCCTCCATAATGTCTGCCGTACCCGTGACCTGTGCCCTAACCTGAAAGGGAAAATCCCCTACAGACACGGATAACGGACACGAATCACGTATAAACGGGCTTGCATTTCCAGTAGTAGTGCGGGAGATCGAGGGCTTCGTGGTATTTCCTGACGGTCATCTCCACCGGCATTCCGATCTTGACCATCCCCGGGTCCGAACAATCCGTCATCTGGCAATAGATCCTTCCTCCACCCTCCAGGTCAACCACGGCGAGGGTTGTCGGAGGTTCTGGCGAAGGATAGTACCATTCCTGGGTAAAGGTAAAGACGATCCCCCTCCGGGCAAGCCTCATGTTTTCAAATTGATCCTTTTTTCTACAGTTGGGACAAACCCGTAGTGCCAGGGTGGTGATATATCCACAATTCCCACACTTTCCCCCCAAGAGTCTGGAAAATCGGTCCCTCTCCCTGAAGAGGGCCGATATGGAGGAATAGAAATCCTGGAACTCCACCTCAAAGGTTTTCTTGAAGGCGAGATACTTGGTATAGCTGGAAACCAACTCCTTTCGCTCCAAGAGGGCATTGAAACCACCCCCCTCCTGGAACTTCGGCAGGGCGTCGGTAGCCTCGAAGATGAGGACATCGCTGCCGTCCCCGTAGCTTGCCAGGAGGATTTTATCCCCACGCTTTACCCCTTGCAGAGCTGCCACGAGCATCACGAGGGGATGGGCCGCCCCAAGGGAACCGATAACGCCCAGCAGGGGATCCTGAACCTGCGTCTTCGGATCGAATCCAAACCTCCGCATCAGAGCCTGATGGCTTCTCAAATCCGGTGCATCCACTACTACCTTGGCGAAATCCGTGGGTTTGTATTGGGTTTTCTTCAGGATATTCCCTATGGACGATTCCATGATACGGGCATAGCCCATCACCTGGGGAAACCGGACATCCTCGGATTTCATGTAGTGGTCCTCGGCTCGACGCCAATAGTGGGTAAGCTCGTCGGAGTAGCAGTAGTGGTGGTGAAGGTTTAAGAGGACATTTTCCCTCCCAATGGCCAATGCTGCCGCACCATCTCCCCATGCCGCCTCGTTGAACCCGCCCGGGATTTCAAGGCGGCCACAGTCGGATGCAACCACGAGGACGCTATCGAGGGCCTTCGCCTTCACGGCCTCACCAGCGGTCAGAAGGGCGCTGGTCCCCGATCTGAGGGAATGCCCGATATCGAGGGTGCGGGCCTCCGGCGAGAGGTTGAGGATCATGGCCATTTCAGTTGAGGCCAATTTTTCCTTGAAAGGGGACGTAGTAGACGCGAAGTAGAGGCCCTCCATGTTCTCGATGCTATCCCCCGAGAGGCAATGATGTGCGGCGGAGAGCCCCATGGTGAGGCTATCCTCATCGAAATAGCCCACTGCCTTCTCCCCTCGACCTCCCGACCTCCCCCACGCCTCGTTGATCATCCTTCCCGTTAACCGATACCGCGGGAGGTGCGCCCCGTAAGCCGTTATCCCTATCATCTCTCTCCTCCCCTTTCCCTCCTTTTCACCATGTGAACACACCCCGGGTGAGCGGGCTAGAAAATGCTCGGCTCCTTGAATTCCCCGTAAACCTCCCTGAATACCCGCGTCATCTCCCCCAGGGTGGCATAGGCCTTAACCGACTCAAGGAGACAGGGCATGATGTTTTCCCTTCTCCTCGCCGCCTCCTCCAGATCCCGTAGGGTTTGGGCCACCTTCCTGTTATCCCTCGTTCTGCGGACTTCCTTGAGGGACTTTACCTGCGCCTCGACAGCGGCCGGGTTGTATTCGTGCAGTTGAACCTCTTCCTCCTCTTCATCCTCCCGGTAAATGTTAACCCCTACTTTACGCACCTCTCCCTCCTGAAGGCCCTTCTCGTAGAGGTAGGCCTGTCTGGCAACCTCCCTCTGGATGTAGCCCGTCTCCACGGCATGGGCCATTCCCCCTATCTCCTCAACCTTTCTCATCTCCTCGGTTATCCTCCCCTCCATCTGGTTGGTGAGGGATTCGATATAGTAAGAACCTCCCAGTGGATCCACCGTATCCCTGAGCCCCATCTCCTCCAGGAGGATCTCCATGGTTCGAAGCGATAGGATGGCGGCTTGGGGGGTGGGTATGGTGTAGGCCTCATCGTAGGAACAGAGGGCCATAGTCTGCGTGCCGCTGAGGGCCGAGATGAGGGCATAATAAGCCCCCCTTACGATATTGTTCAACGGCTGTTCCTTTGTCAATCCCCCACCTCCTCCACCGAAAAGCCCCCGTAGCCACATGGACCGGGGGTTTTTGGCCTTATACTTATCTTTGAGCAATTTGGCCCAGAGCCTCCTGGCGGCCCTGAACTTCGCCACCTGTTCGAAGATATTTCCGAAGATGTCGAGGTTGAAGGAAATCCTGGGGGCAAATTCGTCGATGTCCAACCCCCTTTGGAGGACATGGTCGATGTACGTCATGGCGATCTCGAAGGCATAGGCGATCTCCTGAGCCGGGGTGCATCCGGATTCCCGTATGTGGTACCCACAGACACTTACGGGGTTCGTCCTGGGCATAACCCTTGCGGAGTATTCGATGGTATCACCGATAAGCCGAATGGACGGCTCGACGGGAAAGATCCAGTTCCCCCTGCCGACCATCTCCTTCAATATGTCGTTCTGCGGGGTCGCGCTGATTCTGTCCAAGGCAAATCCATATCCCTCC
>DAOVIU010000097.1 GCA_030673585.1 Pseudomonadota bacterium
CCCTTCAAATCGCCAGAAATCCGGAACTGCTCGCCCTTGCCCGAGAAAGCGGCTGCATCTCCCTTTTCATCGGTTTCGAGTCCCTCAATCAGGAGAACCTGGACGGGGCGAGAAAGACCTTTATGGACACGAACGAGCTGGTCGACCTCATAAACCGAATTCAAGACCACGGGATAGGGATTCAGGGCGCCTTCATCTTTGGGTTCGACCACGATGAGAGGGAAGTGTTTAAGAGGACCGTCGATTTCGTCCACGAAACTCATATCGAGCTTCCGACTTTCTCCGTCCTCACGCCCTTTCCCGGGACCCCTCTGAGGAAAAGACTTGAGGAGGAGGGGCGGATCTTCGATAACCATTGGCCTCACTACGATATGAGTCATGTGGTCTTCAAGCCCAAGCTGATGAGCCCCAGGGAGCTCCAGGAGGGATACCTGTGGGCTCAGAAGTATTGCTGTTCTCCTCGCTCCATTTTGGGAAGGCTCCTTCGGGGTCCCCGGAACCACCTCTTCCACTTCTTGATGAGCAATTTCGTCCTGAGGGGGGCTCAGATGGAGATCGTCAACAGGCTCAGGGATCGCCAGTTCCATATGGAAGCATCATGAGAATTCTCTTGCTATCGGTAAACAGGGAGAGGATGCCCTACCCGGTCTTTCCCCTGGGATTGGCCTATATCGCCGCCGTACTCAAGGAGGAGGGACACCACTTGAGAATCCTGGACCTCTGCTTCTGCGAGGACCTGGAGGAAGAGCTGAGAAACCAGGTATCGCGGTGGAGACCTGACCTCATTGGGCTTTCGCTGCGAAACCTGGATAATTTGACCTATCCAACTTCCCTCTCCTACCTTCCGGAGGCGGAGGAGGTGGTCGCCCTTTGCAGGAGATATTCGGGGGCTCCGGTGGTAATCGGGGGCTCCGGCTTCTCCCTGGCCCCAAGGAAACTCCTGAGGGTCCTGGACGTCGATTTTGGGGTAGTGGGGGAGGGGGAGAATCCAATCCTTTCCCTGGTTCGTTGCCTGGAAAGGGGAACCCCGGTGGAGGGAATCCCCGGGCTGATCACGCGAGAGAGCCCGGCGGGAGCGGTTCCGGCCATCGATCGGGTCAAGTCATTCGGGTTTCCGTATCGGGATCTCATGGACAACGAACGATATCTGCGTCACGGGGGAATGGGGAACATCCAGACCAAAAGAGGATGCCCCTTCGGGTGCATTTACTGTACCTATCCGCTGTTGGAGGGATCCTCCGTTCGGATGAGAGCGAAGGAGGAGGTCCTCCAAGAGCTCCGGGGCTTGAGGGAACATCACGGCGTCGATTACGTTTACTTCGTGGATGATATCTTCAACTTTCCACCCGACTATGCCCTCGAGCTCTGTCGGTCCATGGCGGACCAGGGGATCAGGGTGAAATGGAGCGCCTTTGTCAACCCGGGTTACGTGGATGAGGAGCTGATGGAGGCCATGAAAGAATCAGGCTGTACGGGAGTCGAATTCGGCACCGATTCGGGGTCTCCCGCCATGTTGAGACGACTCGGGAAATCCTTTTCGGTGGAGGATATCTCGCGGGCTTCCGAGATATGCAGGGGGGTCGATCTCCCCTTTGCCCACTACCTCCTTCTCGGTGGGCCGGGGGAGGACGAGAAGACCCTGGAGGAGACCGCCTCCTTAATGGACCACCTCGAGCCAACGGCCGTCATCGTCATGGTGGGAATTCGCATCTATCCCGGCACGGAGTTAGAGGGGATATCCCTCTCCCAGGGGATTATTGCTCCCGATACCAACCTCGTGAATCCCCATTTCTACGTCTCCCCTCGATTGGGGGATGAAATCCTCTCTTGGGTCTCCCAGCGGGCCTTGGAGAGGAAAGGGTGGATTGTGCCGGGATTGGAGATTAACATTTCCCAGAACCTGATGGACCAGATCCGGCGGTTTCGCATCAGGGGCCCCCTGTGGAATTTGGTGGCCAGAATGAAAAGGCCGAGGGTGAGACCGCTCTCCGGGGAGTGATTTCATGGAGTTCGATGGCCGAATAGCAATAGTGACCGGTGGCTCGAAGGGGATAGGGAAGGCCATCAGCTTGGCCTTCTGCGAGAGGGGAGCTCACGTAGTCTCCAATTACGCCTCAGATCAACGGGCGGCGCAGGAGCTATCCAAGGAGGCCGAATCCCTGCGGGGCAAGCTCATTCCGCACCAAGCGGATGTAACCGATCACGAGCAGACCGGCGCCATGATGGAGGATGTCGCGAACCGTTATGGCGGGATCGACATCCTGGTCAACAACGTGGGAATGATGAGGGATAACCTCTTGATGCTGATGTCCGATGAGGACTGGGATCGAGTACTGAGGACGAATCTGACCAGCATCTTCTACTGCTGCCGAGCCGCCCTGCGGAAGATGATCCCTCAGAGGAGGGGAAAGATCGTTAACATCGCATCGGTCAGCGGCATCCTGGGCACGGCTGGTCAGGCCAACTACGCCGCCTCCAAAGGGGGCTTGATAAGCTTCACCAAATCCCTGGCCAGGGAATTGGGACAATTCAATATTCAGGTCAATGCGGTGGCTCCGGGGCTCATCGAAACCGACTGGCTGGCGAAGGTTCCAAGGGAGAAGGTAGAGGCCATCATCAAGCAGACCGCCTTGGGGCGAATGGGTCGGCCCGAGGAGGTTGCCCACGCCGTGCTTTTTTTGGCCTCGGAGGGATCTGCTTACATCACCGGCCAGACCATAGTCGTGGATGGGGGAATTGTCTAATCAGAACACCAAAAGGGTTGTGATCACCGGGTTGGGAGCGTTTACCGCCATCGGGAGAAACGTCCTTCAATTCCGCAGCTCCCTCGAGGAGGGCAGGGGAGGCATCGGCGAGGTAACCCTGTTCGATGTCTCCAAGTACCCGTCCAAGATTGCCGCTCAGATCAGGGATTATGATCCCTCGGACTATTTCGACCGCATCGAGCTGAGAAGGCTCTCCCGAACAGACCAATTCGCCCTCATCGCCTCAACGGAGGCCATCAAAGACGCCGGAATCGAGGGTAATGGCAAGCCGCGCCGGGGGACCGGGGTGTACCTCGGGGCAGGGGCAGGTGGAATGTTTTCCGCCGAGCAGTACCACCGTCAGCTCCTCCTTAAAGGGAGGGGAAAACCTCGCCCTTCGCTTCTCCTTCCCTTCCTCCCCAGCTATTCCACTGATGCCGTATCGAGACGGTTTTGCCTCTGCGGACCGAAGGGGACCATCACCACGGCTTGCAGTTCTTCCGCCACATCAATAGGGTACAGCGCCGACCTGATCAGGAGGGGATATGCCGAGGTTATGATCTGTGGGGGAAGCGATGCCATGAGCGAATTGACCTTCGGGGGCTTCAATTCGCTCCGGGTGGTCGATCCTGATCCCTGCAAGCCCTTCGACGCGAGAAGGACGGGAATGACCTTGGGAGAGGGTGCGGGGATTTTGGTGCTGGAGGAGTTGAACCGGGCCCTAGCGAGGGGGGCAACTATCTATGCGGAATTCCTGGGATATTCAACGCTGGGAGAGGCCTACCATATGACCGCCCCGGAGGAATCCGGGACGGAGCAATCCAGGACTATGAGGGAGGCCATGAGGGCAGCCCACATTGCCCCCGGTGAGGTGGACTACATCAACGCCCATGGAACTGGAACACCCATAAACGACAAGGTGGAAACGCTGGCCATTAAGGATGCGTTGGGGGAACGGGCCTATTCCGTGCCCGTCAGCTCCATCAAGTCCATGGTGGGCCATTGCCTGGGATCCGCGGGGGCCATCGAGGCGGTGGCGTCGGCCCTCTCCGTTATCCATGGCTTTATCCCCCCCACGGCTAACTATCGCGAAAGGGATAAGGGATGCGACTTGGACTATGTCCCCGGAGGGGCGAGAAGGCAACGGGTGGGAACCGTTCTGTCCAACTCCTTTGCCTTCGGGGGAAATTGTACCACCATCGTGCTGAGAAGGTATGGATGATGGAATCCTCATAACGGGCATCGGAGTGGTGAGCTCCATCGGGATTGGAAAGGACCAATTCCGCAGTGGGCTACGGGCAGGTGCGGATGGCATTTCCGAGATCAGCGAGTTCGACACCTCTCCCTTTAAGCCAAAGAAGGGTGGCGTGATCAAGGGTTTCAATGCCAGGGAATTCATCCCAATTCCCAGGATCAGGAGGCTGGACAGGGCCAGTCAGTTGGCCATTGCGGCGGCAAAGCTGGCCTTAGAAGATGCTAAATTCACCATTACCAGCTCCAATTGCTGCGAAATCGGTATCATCCTGGGTTCGGGTTTCTGTGGCCTTGCTAATTCGGAGGCCTTCCATAGGGGACAGGTATTGGGGGGATTTCTGGAGATGAATCCCATGCTCTTTCCCAATACCGTTCCCAATGCAGCCACCGGGAATGTCTCCATAGAGCTGGGGATCAAGGGGGTCAATTCAACGGTTGTCCAATCCTATTGTACGGCCGAGGCCGCCATGATTATGGCCTGCGACCTGTTGGCAGATGGGAGGGCAGAGGCCATACTGACGGGCGGCGTGGATGAACTGAGCGAAATCCTTTTCAGGTCCTACTCTGCCCTCAACCTCTTATCCTTTGATCATGGGGAAAGGGAAATGAGCCGCCCCTATGATTTGAAGCGCAACGGGATCATTCTCGGGGAGGGGGCGGCCATCCTCGTGCTGGAAAGAGAGCGACACGCCCTTTCCAGAAGTGCAAAATCCTATGGCCGGGTCTTGGGCTATTCCATTGTGGGTGGGTCCGATGTCGATTCCTCATGGAGGGATATGGGAAGGGCTATCCATTTGGCCATGGAAAGTATGCACGGGGAGAGGAGGATCGACTATATTTCCGGGGCGGGGAATTCGTCGAAAAGGGTGGACGAAATGGAGGCAAGGGCGATTGGAGGGGCTTTTCCGTCGGATTATCGCACGCTTCCCGTGAGCTCCATCAAGTCCATGGTTGGGGAGTCCATCGCCTCGGGCGGGATGAGAATGGCGGCAAATGCCATCATAATGGAGGAGGGCTTTATACCCCCCACCATTCACTATGAAACCCCCGATCCCCGGTGCAACCTCAATTACGTGGTAAATAGGCCCATTGAAAAGCACGTGAAAACCATCCTCCATAATGGTATCTCGCCGGATGGAACCTATGCTTCCATCCTCTTGGGTAGATAGTGGAAGACCTCTTTTCTCCTACTAACCACCTGCTGATCTTTACCGTCCTCCATTTCACCTGCGGGCGGACGGTCTCCATGGTATATGCCGTTCTCAATCATCTCCCCTTCCTCTACTATATTCCCCTGGCGTTGGGCTATGATTATGTACAGATACCCCTTTACGGGTATCTCCTGCAACGGTTCTCCGAGAAATTTCCCTTTCGGTGGGCACGGAAACAGGCGGACCGGATGCAGGGGCGCATGCAGGAGAAACGCTTGCTTCGATGGATTTCGTCCATGGGGGACCTGGGAATAATCCTCATCTCCGCCCTCCCCATTAAGGGCTTTGGCATCCATTCGGGATCGGTTTTTTGCTTTCTCATCGGGAAGAGGCGTTGGGAGGGGACATTGCTCCTCATGACCGGCTCCGTATTGGGCATACTGATCGTCTTCGGATTAACCACCGGTGCCCTTCAAATCATTTCCATCTTTTGAAAGCGTGACCTAAGAAGGTTCGATAGGCTTCTGGGGATGCAATTTTCTTTGGATGGATTAGGAACTCCTCTCTCAGGCCAACCATGAAAACCTAGCGATGTTTTCCCTCTGCTTCCAGTTCTCCCTCCTCCGCATACAGTTCCTGCCCGTGGGCATCGACGATTGTCCCGTACTCCTGGGCATACCGATCGATGTGGGGGGCTAAATCGGTAAAG
>DAOVIU010000019.1 GCA_030673585.1 Pseudomonadota bacterium
AGAGATGATGGAGCACATTAGCGATGCATTGAGTCGACAGAGGGCCGTCATTGAGACCAGGGAGCTCCTTTTCGCCGAGAGGAAGAAGAGGGAATTTTATCAATACCTCTCCATCATCGATGGCCTTACGGATTTATATAATCACCGGCACTTCCATGAACTCCTCACCCAGGAGATGGCCCGAGCCGTCCGCTACGAACATCCCCTCAGCCTGCTCATGATCGATATCGACGACTTTAAGCGATTCAATGATTCCTTCGGCCATCCGGCAGGGGATAAGGCCCTTCAGGATATCGCGAAGCTTTTTAGGGTGAATTGCCGGAAGGTGGATTACATCTGTCGGTATGGCGGTGAGGAGTTCGCCATCATTACTCCGGAGACCAGCGGGAAGAACGCGGTTCATCTGGCGCGACGTTTGGTGGATAAGGCCAGGGAGATGAAGATCCAGATCTATGAGAACGCCGTCGAGGAGGGGTGTACGATCAGCATCGGCCTGGCCGGTTATCCCACCGATGCAAAAACTAAAGATGACTTGATCATCCAGGCGGACAAGTACCTTCTCGAGGCTAAAAAGGCGGGGAAGGGTTGTTTCTTTCCGCCCTCCCCCTGAAATCCACAGGGGCGCTAAGGCCCTGGATATGACCCTCGGTGACGGTTCCTCCCGTCCCCCGTTTATGTTACCATTTTAGTGTTTTACCGCTCACCCCTCTTTGCTCCCCATTGGGCGAAAAGGTGCGAAAACTGGATGCGATAGAGCAACGCCTTTCCCCTTCCTTCGAGGTCCCATATAAGCGGAGTAAAAAGGGAGAAATCCATTTTCCGAGAGGAGGGATCGAATGAAGGCTTCCCCTTTTGTCTTCGCCTTGGCTAGCATGATTTGTTGGGGAGCTGCTCCGCTTTTCGCCAAGGGCGCTATGCTGAGGATCGATCCTTGGACGGGACTGGCCATGAGGAGCTTTATCATCAGCTTCATCATGTTGATCTGGGTAATCCTCACCGGACACATCCACCAGCTGTTCCGGGTCGAACTGTCAACCTGGGGGCTGATCTGTGCCGAGGGGTTTTTGGGCGCTCTCGTAGGCCATCTCACCTATTTCTACGCCATTAAATATGGAACGATCTCTCGGGTGATTCCCATCGCCTCGGCATTTCCATTGGTTGCCCTTTTGGGTGGGATGCTCTTGTTTTCGGAAAGGATAAGCTGGGAGAGAGTGGTAGGCGCGATCATGATCATAGTGGGAATTATTGTTATCCGGAGATAATCCCGACTTTCTCATTGTGGACGCGGTAAGAATCCGATAAAATTTTTATCGGCGAGGAGCCCGAGGGAATTCTGAAAACGGAGCTCTTGGCAGTTCGATAGGTCCTCCGACCATTCTAAAGTTGGCTTCACGAGGAAGTCCTTTCCCCATTCTTGCCCAGATCGTTACAGTGAGATCCATGAGATAGATGAAGGAATTCGTAAACGAATTTTCGTGGTCCAAATCCAGGGATGAAAGCTTTCAGATCTGCCTCAGACAGTATTATTTCAATTACTACGGATACTGGAACGGATGGCTGGATGATGCCCCTTTACGCACCCGTCAAATCTACATCCTGAAAAATCTGAAGACTCGGCAGATGTGGGCCGGCGAAAAGGTCCATCAGTGCATTGAACGGACCATCAAGAACCTGCAGAGGGGGATTCCCATCCTTGATATAGATCAGATCGTATCCATCACCCTCAACAGGATGAGGGCCAACTTCAAATCCTCCAAGATAAAGCATTACCTTCGGAGGCCCAAGAGCTGTGCCCTTTTTGAACACGAATACGATCTGGGTATCCCCGATGAGTTATGGAGGGAGACGGCCCGTAATGTGGAACTGTGCCTGAGGAACTTCTACAATTCGGAGATATTCCGGGAGCTGAAAGAAATCCCTCCAGGCCGTTGGCTGGAGACGGAGCAGTTTTCGCATTTCATATTCGAGGGAGTAAAGATCTGGGCCGTTATGGATTGTTGTTTCAGATCTGATTCCGGCATCACTATCATCGATTGGAAGACGGGAACGAGCACCACCGAGGATAACTCCATTCAGTTATCCTGTTATGCCCTGTATGTGTTGGAGAGGTGGGGGATCGATCCCACGAAGATAAAGATCATCGAGTATAACCTGTCCACCGATACTCCAAAGGATTTCTTCGTTACGAGGGGGAACATCGCGGATATAAAGGGTTACGTTCAGGGAAGTATTGCCGACATGAGATCCCTCCTCATGGATGTGAAGGCTAATATTCCGAAGGACGAATCGTTCTTCAAACCCGTCGACGATAGACGGATTAGCGATAGGTGTAATTTCAGGAGAATCTGTAAGGGGAGGTGAATAATCGAGGGTGCTTAAAGCAATGTGGATGGAAGAACATCTCTATCGGTATTGGTACTTTTACTATTTCCCCCCCGTGGTTTGGTATTTCATCATAGCCGGAAACGTGATCCTCGAACATGGCGAAGGGATTTCGAGCATGTTTGCCCTTGTTTCCCTGGCACAGCTCATTATCATAGGTCTGGTCATCCCCAAATTTATCCTTGGGCTCATGTCAAAAATAGAGGTGTTGGAAAGGGAAGGAAGGGCGTACCTCAAACTGTTACGCAAACTGGAGCGGAAGGGAGTCATTGAGGGGGATGGGATGGGAGGCTTTACCGTGCCATGAAGGGGTGGAGCCAGAGCGACCGTTTATTGCGAACCCATCGCCCGGCTCGGGGGAAATGGGGAAAATTTGGGGAGACGACGAATAGGGGGAAAAGGGATATCCTATTCCCTTCTCGTGGGATATCATGCGGTCATGAAATGAAAGCTTCTTTCGAAGGGGGAAACCGGTGGGAGTAGCTGAAAGAAGGGAGTACCTATCTTCCGCCTCCGAAAATCTCGAGGCGGCCAAGCAAAGCCTGGAAAACCTCATTCTGGATGTGGAAAACCTTTTGGAGGATTGGCGGGAGAACATAGATTTCCTTCCCGAGGATTCTGAGGACATGGATGAACACCAGGAGAAGATCGATAACTATGAAGAGATATTGAGCAGCCTAGAAGAGGCTAAAGGCATCATTGGGGATATCGCGTTGGAACCATGAATCCGTTGGGCCCGAAAAGGTGAGTTGCCCGATGGGGGAATGGGTTTAAGGGGGGCTCAAAATATGGGGGAGATCAAAAGCACGTGGGACATTGTATTGGAAAAAACCAGAGGGATGGAGATCACCTCCGGAGATAGGGAGAGGATTAAGAGAGAGGGACTGGCTTCCAAAATCCACGCGACCTTCCATGGGTATATGGATGCCCGGGGAAATCAGGAATACCTTCAGGGGGAGTTGAAGGGGCTGCGGGTAGAGGAGAGGGAAGTCATAGAGAGGGAGCTCTTTTTAACGCTGGTGGATGCCGTTGATCTGTCCAAGGATAACGACAAGGTCATCACGGGCATTGAAGCCGTGAAGGGAAGAGCGGTGGCCAAGACTCTGGAAAAGCTTCGCCTTTTGGCATCGGAGTTTAAGGCCTCCAGGGACGAAAAGGCGAGACAAATCGAGGAGGTTTTTCGCCGCAGGCTTGCCGCCATGGGAATATCCGGGTCGGCGGTTCAACCAGGTCTTGAGGGGAAAGAGGAATGGATTGCGGCTATGGAAGGGCTTCAAAGGGATTACGGGAATCGATTGAGGGCGCTCAAGGGGGAGTTGTTGAATTCATAAAAGGGGGAAGTAATTCTCCCGGATAGAATTGAAATTCCGCAGCACTGATTCTCGTCCCATGATGATCTCTCCATGTCCCGGAAGAAAGACCTCGATATCCAGTTGAGATAGCCTCTGAATACTGTGCTTCAACTGGTTCGCATCGCCTCCTGGAAAATCCGTCCTCCCCACACCGCCGGAGAATATTACGTCCCCTGAGATGAGCGCTTTCTGTTTTGGCCAATAGAGACAGAGGGAGCCCGGGGAGTGTCCAGGGGTATGGTAGACCTGCAGGTCGATCTTCCCCAGGTTAAGGGTCCCCTCCCGGAGGTAGAAATCGGCCCGGTAACGGGGGGGTGTCGTCCCCATCATTTCGTAGAGGGCTTTTCCATGATCGTGCAGGTACCGCTCTTCCTCTTGGTGCATGGCCATGGGGATGTGGAATTCCATAAATTGCGAAAGGGCCTCGAAGTGATCCAGATGGCAATGGGTGCTTAATGATGAGGCCCAGGTCTTGGGGGCTCAGGCCGTCTTCTTCCATGGAGGCCAATAGCCTTTCGAGGTGTTTGAGGTGGCCGACATCGATGAGGACGGTAACAGCTCCCCCTATGATATAGCTATTGCAATTATTCTCGAAGGGATTTTGCCACGGGTAGTAGAAGAAGTCCTTTTCTATAATCATGGGATCGAAGTACCTCCTCCCTTCACATCGAAACGGCCCGGGCTAAGACCAACTGAGGCACTGCCAGTGAGTCCCTTTTTCGCCCTTGCGGCTGACTTTCCCTCCCCCAATGGGGTGGAAATGTCCAGGTGAGTGGTTTATATTTGCTATTAGATTTTATTCATTTTTCATCCGAAGGGCAATGCGCCCTCCCTTTCGTTTCCTAAAGGGCTCGTGTTGAAGGCTGGAGAAATGGTACTAAAACAGTACGAAGTGGGTAACTTCGCCGTTTTCGCATACCTGGTTGGGGATGAGGAGGCCGGGAAGGGCTTGATAATTGATCCAGCCGATGAGACCGAGATGTTGATCAACGAGGCGGAGAAATTCGGGCTCGAGATCACCTATATCGTCAACACCCATAGCCACGTTGACCATATCATGGGAAATGCAGAGATGAAGCGGAGAACGGGGGCCAAGATTATCGTCCATGAAGCTGAGGAGGAATGGCTGGTCCATACCCCCTCCTCCATGCTCGACATGTTCGGGGCCGAGCCCTCTCCCCCGGCAGATATGACCGTCAAGGAAGGCGACTCCATCACAGTGGGAAGAGCCTCCATGAGAGTGATTCATACCCCTGGTCACTCCCCAGGTGGAGTAGGCCTCCACGGGGATGGGGTGGTCTTTACGGGGGACACCTTGTTCGTGGGGTCGGTAGGAAGGACCGATTTCCCCTATGCTTCATGGGAGCAATTGGAGCATTCCATCAGAACAAAGCTCTACGCCCTGCCGGGGCAAACCATCGTATATCCGGGCCATAATTATGGATTTTCCCCTTCCTCCACCATCGGCGAGGAGATGCTCAACAATCAGTTCGTGAGGGGGATAGGGGGGCCATCGTAAAATCTCAACGGCTTCTCAGGGAGATCTCCCCATAGTAGGCCGTTACGTCCTCGTTGCTCTGGTCGGAATCCGTCTGAATGCCAACGGCAAGGATTCCCTCTGGCTCCGTGCCGAAGGCAGCCTTATAGTCATCCACGAGGTTTCTCTTCTCCCATATCCATCGATTTGTCTTGCGCTCTCCGCTCTCCAGGACAATGACCTTGGAATGTTTCACCGAGGGATTATCGAGGATTCGTCCCTTCTCGATCCTGTTTCCCCAAATGTAGTCTAATCTGGGCCCAAAGGGGTCGTTTCTCCTGGTGATTCGGCTTATCAAATAATCGAGGCCATACCATGGGGGCATCTCATCGGCCCCGGTTTGAAATACGACGATGACCCGAGCCGCGCTGTCATTCCGGTCTTTTCGAGTCTCTATGGCCTGTCGGATGACGTTGCTGATCTTCCATTTCCAGGAAATGATGGGATAGTCCTTCAGCTCCGCCTTCACCTCCCTGAAGAGACAGGAGGAGGTCCCGATACCCTTGGCCTTGAGGACGTATTTGCCGCGATATTTGACGACCTGGTAACTGGTGGAGGGGGTATTGAAATAGGTTACGGTCTTCCAGCCCTTGGGACTCCCGTCGGCCTCTTTTCCCGCGACGAATTTCCCAATGACTATGCGATTTGCCACCCCCGAAAAGGAGGTGGTTTCAAGGAAAAGGGGGATTATGAATATGAAAAGGATGAAAATCAAGGTTTTCCCTGCTCTGGAAGGCGTCGACACGAAATCCAACCCCCTACGGGGTAATCTATTTGATTGTTGATTCAGCGTCAAGCCCGTTTCCGTGTGGCCATGTAAATCAGAGCACTGGGGACGCCCCCATCCGTTTTCAAATGTGAAGGAGTTATTGGGCGCTAAAGGATGACGGGGATGCGGTTCTTTAGGGCGATCTCCTTTTCGTTGACTGCACATTTGAAGGCCAATACCTTCAAGCCCAGGCCATAACCCCTCTTTAGGGCTTCGGAAAAGCGGGGATCAACGGATGCATTAGGGGAAGGGAATCGGGCGTCTTCCCTTTGGCAAACGAATACGAGCCACCCCTCATACCCCTCCTCCATGGCCTCGGTCAAATCCAAGACATGCCTCGTTCCCCGTGCCGTTGGGGCATCGGGGAATAGGGCCAATTCTCCCCTCACCAAGTGACGGACTTGGTCTCCACGAGGCATCGACTCCTCCCCTTCCCCAAAAGGAGATCAATACGGCTGGACCGATAGGCAGTCTCTCTCTTCAGGGGGAAATATCCCGCGAAATCCGCGATATCGCCTTTCTCAATGGATTCAGCCAGGAGAGCTCCGGGAAGCCTCGCATCAATGGAGACCCAAGGACCGTTGAAATCGACAAGGGAGAGGTCGAATCGAGTTTTCCTCCCTTGGGATTCTCTCTCCCTGAGCTTGATTCCCCTGCCAGTGGTGAGGAGTTCCCTCATCCGTCCGGAGTTGGGGACGTGAGCATATTCCTCATTTCCATCAACAAGGATGGAGGCGAGAAAGCGGTTTACGCGCCTGGTGAAGCTGGCATCGAGAAGGGGATCGGTAAACCTCAACGCTCATTCCTTTCCCTTCAGGGCCTCCGGTCGTTTCCGTCCCAAAAGGGATTGATGAGCTCCACCGTAATCGTTCCCAATCTCTCCAACCCGCCGACATCGAAGGGAGAGGGCGGCGGCCCCTGTTTGGCGCCTCGGGAGAGGACCAGGGGAAAGGTCACCCTGTTGCTGGTGTTTCCTCCTTTGTCCAGAATGTATACCGTCAGACTAAGCTGAGTCCACTCGGGCAGCGAGAGGCCCGCGCCAGCGGAGCTGAAAAAGGTGAGATATCCTTTCATCGTTTTCCGATGTCGCTTCTTGATGACTACGTAGTCGGAGTAATATCCATAACCCTCTTGGTAGAGGACGCATACGAATTGCCGCATGTCCCCATCCGGGTCATTGGTCTCCAGGTAGATCCTCCAAATGTCTCCGTGGGAGAGCTCTTCGGAGGCAGACCAGTGGGTAATGACGGGTGGACTTCCCCCCGGCTTGATGAGCCATTCCCCCAGTGATTCGGAGTGTCCCCTGTTTATGGGGAAAACTACGAGGGCCCCTATGAAAACAACTACTGCTATTCTCTTCATTTGGCTTTCCTTTCCGTACAGATATCCATCCAGTCAAATTATACATTAAATAGAACAGGTCATTCATCCATTTCTTATCTGGAGATTGCCCGGCTTTCTTGAAACCATCGGTGGTCTCTCCTTACGGGCGGAGATGTCGAGGCCACCGATAATTGGGCGGCAGATGATGATACCACCACATTCTTATCTGAAACAGCGGGTCATGCAGGTTTTTTTGCAAGAGGGGGAATGGGTATGTTACTATCTAGAGCTAACGTCACGCGTTTCTTTTCCCTTTGATTCGACGGCGAACGGGTATCCATGGCCACTGAGTGTAATTTGGTTCAACAAGGGTATACGAGGGGAAGCTGTATCACCCAGGCGGATGGTAAGAAGGGATTGGCCTGTGAGGTGACCCTCAGGGAGAAGTACGGCAAGAGATCGAGGCGCATCGAGTCAGTTCACCTTTCCCGGCCTGAGAACTACCTCTCCATTTATCAATCGGGCTGCAACCTTTCATGCCGCAAGTGTCACTCATGGTATTTCAGCAAAGTAGCAAGGGGGACGTGGTATTCGCCCCCCGAGATTGCGACGCTCTTCGTGGACTACGATAAAAGGGTCACCCTGAGGGAACCCAGGGACAGGGCTACTTCCTGGCATGCCCACGATAGTTGCCGGTGTTGCGGGACCTGTGTAATCTCGGGAAAGAGGCCATCGAGCTGTCCTGGGCTTCTCTCCCCAAAGGATATTGTCCTGAGTCCACAAGGGTTCGGGCCAGCACGGAATATCGTGGGGTTTACGGGGGGCGATCTCTGCTGCAAACCCGAATTCTACGCCGAGTGTGCTCGATTAATCAAGGAGAAAACAAAACTCTGGGTTTTGATCGAGACGAACGGCTATGGTCTTACCCCCGAAAACCTGAACCTTTTGAAGGAAGCGGGGGTGGACTCCTATTGGTTGGATATCAAGGCCTTTGACGACGAAACCCACAAGTGGTTGACGGGGTGCTCCAACAAGTGGATACTGGGCCTTCCAGAAGAGATGCTCAAAAGGGGGTTCGTTCTGGAGATCCTTTCCCTTTACATCCCAAAGGTGGTGGAGACGCGACAACTGACGGAGGTTGGAAGGCTTCTGTCTCGATTGGACCCCAGCATTCCGTTCACCATCTTGGCGTTCTTCCCCGAAAACCAGATGATGGATTATGGACATCCGACTGCCCAGGAGATGGTGGAGGCTTTCCTCGAGGTTAAGGGTACGGGATTGGAAAAGGTTCGCCTTGGAAATACCGGCGTCTTTGCCAAGGGGGATGAGGATTATCGACTGTTGGAGGAAAGGGTTGGGGCAGGGAATTATTGAAGGCCTGAAACCAGCGCAGTTTTGGCCCAATTTGGCGGAAAATGGAGGTGGATAGATGAAAGGGTATGCCGGGAAAATCCTGAGGGTCAACCTCTCCAAGGGAAGGATATCGAAGGAGGAGATCTCGGAGAAGATGAGGCGTGAGTTCCTCGGAGGCAGGGGATTTGCCGCAAAGATTCTCTGGGATGAAGTCAGTGGCGTCGACCCGCTATCGGAGGAAAATAGGATCATCTTTTCAACGGGCCCCCTCACGGGCCTTCCCTTACCAAGTTCAGGGAAGATGGTCATCGCCTCGAAAAGCCCCCTCACGGGAGGATACGGTGATGGAAATATCGGAAGTATGGCAGCAGTGCATTTAAGGAGGGCCGGATACGATGTATTAGTCGTTGAGGGAAGATCCGAAACGCCCTGCTACATCGCCATCCAAGATGAGGAGGTGAGAATACTTGATGCCCGGGATATCTGGGGGAGGACGACCTTCGAGTCCCAGGATACTCTGGAGGCAAAGCATGGGAGAAATATTGGGGTCTTGACCATCGGCCCAGCGGGAGAGAGTATGGTGAGATTCGCCAATGTCATCTCCCAGAGGGGGAGGGCTGGCGGAAGGCCGGGAATGGGGGCGGTAATGGGCTCCAAGAATCTCAAGGCCGTCGTCGTAAAGGGCACTGGGAAGATCCCCGTCTTCGATGAGGAGAGGGTGAGGGAGATGGGCAAGGAGGGTTACGGGGAGATAAAGGGCAAGGAGAATTATGACTTCTGGATACGACAGGGTACCATGCAGGCCTTCGAGTGGTGTAACGAGAATAGCTGCCTTCCCACGTATAATTTCAGGGAGGGAACCTACCGGTTTTCGAAGCAGCTGG
>DAOVIU010000057.1 GCA_030673585.1 Pseudomonadota bacterium
ACCATAGATCCAGAAACGGAGAACCTGAAGGAAGCCGTTTTGGACCAAACTAACGGTGTGGGAGCTGATGCATGTATTTTGACCGTTGCGGCCCCTCAAATCGTTGAAAGATCCTTCGAGCTCATACGAAAAAGGGGAATCTTGAACATTTTCGCCGGTGGTGAACCCGAAAGTCGAGTACAAATAGATCCGAATTGGGTTCACTACGGTGAGCTTATCATAACGGGCACTCACAGCACCACGTTGAATCAATTCAGGGAGACTGTTAATATAGTAGAATCCAAATCAATTCCCGTGGGTGAAATGATAACCCATCGCTTTAATCTGGATGAAATTCAATTGGCCCTTGATGTTTATGCCAGGAACGAAGGGATCAAGGTGATTATCCATCCCTAGTGGTCAAGGGGAGGACTTTTTTCGACATTTCCACGGTTTTTGCTTACATGAATAGAATGAAAAAGGCTCCTGGAAGCGGGATTTCGGGAATCATATGGAATGGAAGCTACAAATCTAGCGGGAGGAAGGAGGATGAAATGGTCAAATTCGAACATATTTTAGTGCCCACGGATTTTTCGGAATTTTCAAGATATGCACTGGATTACGCGATAACCATAGCGAAAACTTTCGGGGCGAAGATTACCCTTATCCATATTACGAATGAAAATGAGCTGGTTGCGCTTCAGCAAGTCTCCCCCTACTTCGAACCGGGGAAATTGGAAGAGCTCATGAGACAGAGGGAGTCCGAAGATCAAAAACAGCTCGATGGGTTTATCCCTCCCGAACTGACAAAAGGGATCAAAGTCGAGACCATCCATAAGGTGGGAATTCCATTTGTGGAGATTATTAGGACGGCAAAGGAGAAGGGGGTGGATTTGATCGTCATGGCAACCCACGGACGATCAGGCCTGTCCCATATCCTTTTGGGAAGCGTAGCGGAGAAGGTGGTCCGCAAATCGACCTGCCCAGTCCTGTCCATACGACCTCGGGAGCATGAGTTTGCCATGCCCTGATAAATCGACCTTCAAAGGGGGCTATGCTAACAACTTCAGGCTCTGGGGGTGGAGAGTGACGCACTATTCGTATTGCCTTCTCTTCAAGGGACCGGGTGGAAACCCTCCAACGTGACGAGCCGAGAGGGGATGAGTTCATGGGGACCAAGCCCAAGAGATGGGTGAAAATCGGGATTATCATCTTCATCGCCGTGGCCGTATTGGTAGGTGTATCGGATATCAGAAAAATTCTCCGCCTTTCGGCAATGCTTGACCCTTATTTCCTCAGCATATCCTTTCTCGCTACCTTCGTGAGCTATCTCTTCATAGCCCTCTCCCTGAAAAGGATAATCGATCTGATGAATATTCGCCTCCGTTTTCTGGACATCTTTACCGTCTCATGGGTCTCGACCTCCATAAACTACGTCCTATCCACGGGAGGGCTCGGTGGATTCACCGCCCGGGTTTACCTGCTGAAGAAAAAGGGGGTTGCGTACAGTGAAACTATAGTAGCCTCCATCATTCACAGCTTTATTATGAACGTCGTACTGATGCTATTCGTCCTCATCGGGTTTACAACGTTAATTGTACACAAACAGATGCGAGCCTATAACTTCGTCGCATCCAGTTTTCTCATATTTGTCACCCTCTATATAACATATATGGCTTTCAAATCAGTAGTCAACTGGGAGTTCCGGGAAACCTGGATCGACCGGATCGCCCGATGGACCAACAGGATCTATTCCTACTTCTCCAAGAAGGAAGGCAAGGTGATTGAGACCGAGGAGCTCGTCTCCTTCAAGGCGGAGTTCAATCACGGAATGGAGTTGATGGTGCTGAAAAAGGGGGAGTTGAAGGCCCCGGTCATCTACATATTTCTCGATTGGATCTGCTGCCTCTTCACCCTCTATTTCTGCTTTCGGGCTGTCCACTACTCCATCCACCCCGAAGTCCTCGTTGTGGGATTCGCAGTTGGGCTCTTCGCATCGATTCTATCGCTGGTTCCCGGTGGGCTGGGAGTCATGGAGGGATCCATGGCAGCTGTTTACTACGGTCTCATGGTTCCCCTGGAGGAGGCCATCGTCGCCGTCATTCTGTATCGCCTCATCTATTATGTATTCCCATTCCTGACAAGCCTACTGCTGTATCACTCTCTCTTTAAGGAGGCCCGCATTTCCGCTAACCCGGAAGGATCGGGGGAACGGCTGGAAACGAACCCGCGGGAATAGCAAGACAGCCCAACAACCGAGGTGGCGGAGTTGAACAATGAATATAACACTACAAAAAGGCAGGCTCGAAACCTTCACATCTGAGACCGTTGTGGCCTTCCATTTTCAAGCGGACGAAAAGCTACAACGGGATACGCAGGTGATGGACAAAGCCTGTGGAGGACTCATATCCGAGGTCATTCGAAGCGGGGACTTTCAAGGGGAACTCTATCAACCCTCCCTCATCTATACCAAGGGAACCATTCCCGCCAAACGCATCCTTTTGATGGGACTGGGGAAGAGGGGGGATTTCAATTTGGATAAATGGAGGGGCGCGGCCTCCAAGGCAGCCCAATTTCTCCGAGATAAGGGGATAAAGGAGTTCTCACTTCATCCCTACCTCACGGGTGAGGGGAAAATCAGCATCGAGGATTTTTCCCAAGGCCTTGTCGAGGGAATGTATCTGGGGCTATACCAGTTCACCGAGTTTAAGACTGAGGAAAAGGAAAAGATCAAAGAGGTTGAACAGGTCCATCTGGTCACACCGGACGGAAAGAGAATTTCTCACATCCAGAAGGCCGTGGACGCCGCTGAGAACGTTTCAAGGGCAGTTTATCTCACAAGGGATTTGGTCTCTCGGCCGGCGAATCGAAAGACTCCCTCGATGTTGGCCCAAATTGCCAAAGACGTCGCGGGAAATAACGGCCTACGGTGGAAGGTCCTCAATGTGGAGGAGATGAAAAAACTTGGAATGGGAGCCCTCCTGGCTGTAGCTTCGGGCAGCCGTGAACCCCCTAAATTCATCATCCTGGAATACAAACCTCCGAGCACCCGAATGGACACAGTGGTGATCATCGGAAAGGCAATTACCTTCGACAGCGGCGGATTATCCCTCAAACCCTCGGAAAATATGGATAAAATGAAACATGATATGGGAGGAGGGGCAGCAGCAATAGGAATCATCCAAGCGGTATCTCAGCTCAAGCTTCCCGTTCATTTGATCGGCTTGATCCCCGCAACGGAGAACCTCCCCAGCGGTTCGGCCTATAGGCCGGGGGATATCCTCAACTCCCTATCCGGAAAGACCATTGAGGTCATCAGCACCGATGCGGAGGGGAGGCTGATTTTGGCCGATGCCCTTGCCTATTCGCAGCGGTTCAAACCAAACGTCATCATTGACCTGGCTACCCTCACCGGAGCCTGTATCATCGCCCTGGGTGAAAACGTGACGGGAATGATGGGAAATGACGACGAGCTCAAGGCAAGGGTCACGAGGGCGGCAGATCGAACAGGGGAAAAGGTCTGGGAATTACCCTTATGGGAGGAATACGAGGAACAGCTAAAGAGCGAAGTTGCTGACATAAAGAATGTGGGAGGAAGGCCCGCTGGGACCATTACCGGGGGAGCTTTTCTCAAGAAGTTCGTTGGGGAATACCCATGGGTCCACTTGGATATCGCCGGTCCCGTATGGGCAGACAAAGACAAGCCTTATATTCCCAAGGGGGCCACGGGGGTAGGGGTGAGGCTCGTTGTCCAACTCTTGCGGGATTGGAAGGCGTACTCGTGAGGCGGAAGAATTCCAAGTGGAAGGGAGATGTAAGCTATCCCGATTCCTTTACGTACATCATTTTGAGATGAGTTAGCGCATTATCGATCGAAGCCCTCTCGTCCTCTTTCAGGTTTTCCTTGGTTTTCTCCTTCAGGATGATTATGAGATCAATGAAATGCCGGGCCCACTGGAGGTGAAGGTCCTTCTCGGTCTTGTCTAATTTCGAAACCTCACTCAATATGCCCAGGGGTTGAGCTGCCAAGAGAGAGACTAAAACGGAAAAGGTAGCCTCGGGTGGGGGAGAAATTTGTCTTTTCTCCTCCTTTTTTTCCTCTTTCCTCTCCTGTCGTATCTCCGCTTCCCTTTCCCTCTCTTCTACTTTTAACCTCTCCTCATCGGCCTCGGGTTTCTCCTCCTTCCCCTCCTCGCCCGGGGAAGGTTTTTCCTCTTGCTGAAAGAAGTGCCTCTTATCCCTTACGACAAAGCCCTTTTCCTCCTTCTCCCTCTCCTCTTCTTCCATCCCTATCACTCCTTCTCGTCAAAGATGCGGAAATTTTCTCCAAAACCATTCGTATCAATATGAAATGAAAAAAAACAAATGAAATTTTTTAAAAAAATACAAAATAATGAGAAATATAAAGATAATGTCTTATTTTTGGAATATATTCCGAATAACTGTCTTTTTTCGCCCTTGAATTTTAATCGCTCGGTTTGTATATTATTAGCACTCAACATCATTGAGTGCTAATAACCTGGTAGTGGAGGAAAAGAGAAGATGTCCAATCTTCCCGTTGTAAGCAATGGCCTGGATCTATATATGGCTCAGATTAGCCAACTCCCAATCCTTTCCCCCGAAGAGGAATTTGAAATAGCCGTGAAATATCGGGAGAAAGGTGATGTTGAGGCAGCCCACACATTGATTACATCAAATCTTCGATTTGTTGTCAAGATCGCCCTAGAATACAAGAATTATAGGATCAAACTCCTGGATCTAATTCAGGAGGGAAACATTGGATTGATGATGGCGGTTAAGAAATTTGATCCCCGAAAAGGATACCGGTTAATATCCTATGCCGTCTGGTGGATCAGGGCCTACATTCAAAATTTCATCATAAAATCGTGGAGCCTCGTAAAAATTGGAACCACCCAAGCCCAGAAGAAGTTGTTCTACAAGTTGGGAAAGGTTAGAAGGTTGTTGGAAGCCTCTCAGGGGGATCATCCCCAATCTTATGAGGAGATCGCGAAGGATTTGGGGGTAAAAGAGGAGGAGATCCATGAGATGGAGCAACGTATGGGGAGAAGGGATGTATCATTGGATCTCCCCTTTGATGAGAATCAAGAATTAACCCCGTTGGAGCTCCTTTCCGATGATTCCCCTGATCAGGAAGATATGTTGATTCGTTCTCAGGATTCGCAAATTCGGAGAAATGAGATCTCTAAGGCCCTCGATAAGTTGAGCGAAAGGGAGAGATACATTATCACCCATCGCATCATGAGCGACAAGCCCTTGACTTTACGGGAAATCGGCGATAGGTTTGAGCTTTCAAGGGAAAGGGTCAGACAGATCGAGAAAAAGGCACTGACGAAGCTGCGAAGAGACATGCAGTATCAGGCGCAAGCGTAATTACTACGACTTTCTTTGAGGATGATTTCATGCCAATTTATGAGTATCAATGCCAAAAATGCAAAAATATCTTCGAGGTTTTCCATAAAATTGAAGAAGAGGTCAACCCAGCCTGCCCGAGATGTTTGGGGCAGGCGAGGAGAGTCATGTCGGCAACGAATTTCATCCTAAAGGGATCGGGATTCTACGTAAACGACTACCCTTCCGAAAGTAAAAAGAAGAGGGAGAAAGAGGAAAAAGAGACGAGAAAACCTGCCGGAGGATCGAAGAAAACCGAATCGCAAAAAGAAAAGGCCGAAAAAAATCAGTAGCTTCCTCTCCCTCATTGCAATACCTCCCAGCAACAGCTCGCCCTAAGCTTTCTCCTTCCGGGTTCTCTTTTTCTTCTTCAGAATATCAAGGACTCCGTCGAGGATGATATTTGCCACCTCGTCCTTGCTCATTAATGGCAGGGCCTCGTCTTTCCCCTCGGAATCGATAATCACTACCCTATTCGTTTCCGTTCCGAACCCAGAGTCGGATCGGCTAATGTCGTTGGCAACAATCAAGTCAAGGTGCTTCTCCCTCAATTTCTCCCTGGCGTTTGCGATGAGATCCTCCGTTTCAGCGGCGAATCCGACCAGGACTCGATTCCCCTTGAGCGATCCGATCTCCCCAATTATGTCGGGATTTCTCTCCATGTGGAGGGAGACGCGGGCATTCAACTTCTTCAGTTTCCGTTCGCTTGTGGATTTCGGGCGATAATCGGAAACAGCCGCGGCCTTGATGATGGCCGAGCACTCCTTATAGTGCGACAAGACTGCAGCTCGCATCTCGGAAGCCGTTTTGACCGAGATAAACCGAACACTCCCTTTTGGAACGGGAAGATGAGCCGGGCCACTGATCAAGATTACATCCGCCCCCCTCCTCCGGGCCATCTTGGCCAGCGCAAATCCCATTCGTCCAGAAGACCGGTTGGCAATAAAGCGCACCGGGTCGATGGGCTCATGCGTCGGGCCTGCGGTTATGAGAACCCGTTCTCCGGCCAGATCCTTCTCCATGAGGAGGTCCTCGATCCGCTCCACAATATCCGCCACCGCCGCCAATCTCCCCTGCCCGATAACCTCGCAGGCCAGATCCCCTTCCTCTGGACCCACAAAATGGTAACCGGCCTTTTTCATTCTAGCCACGTTTTGCTGCACTGCGACGTTATTCCACATATTGACATTCATGGAGGGGGCGAAAAGTACCGGGGATTTGGTAGCCATTATCATGGTGGAGAGGAAGTCATCGGCGATGCCGTTTGCCACCTTCCCAATAATATTGGCCGTAGCAGGGGCAATTACCACGAGATCCGCCCTATCCGCCAACGCCACATGACCTATCTTTGAGCCCTCGATGAGGGAAAATAGATCCGTCTGGACGGGATTCCCCGAGAGGGTTTGAAGGGTGAGGGGAGTGATGAATTCCTGGGCATTTCGGGTCATGACCACGTGGAGCCTTGC
>DAOVIU010000205.1 GCA_030673585.1 Pseudomonadota bacterium
GGAAAAGTGCCCCGCTCTTCTCCCCGGAGATGATCCGTGAATTCTTCCTCCCCCGGATGAGAAGATTTGCCGAACTTGTCAAGATCCCCTGGATTTACCACAGCGATGGCAACGTCATGCCTATTATAGAGGACCTTTTGAGTTTGGGCATGAACGGTTTGGCCAACATAGAACCCGGGGCTATGGACATCGGCCAGTTGAAGAGAGATTACGGCCACCGCATTTGTCTCATGGGAAACATCGACCTCCACTATACCCTCACCCTTGGGACCCCTGAGGAGACCGAGGCCGAGGTGAGGCAGCGGATCGAGGAGGTAGGGGTAGGCGGGGGGTATATCCTCGCCAGCTCCAACGGCCTAACGTCTTATTGCAAACCGGAGAATGTCATGGCCATGAACGATGCCTTGCTAAAATATGGCAGCTACTAGGCAGGTGGGCTTCACTTGGTTGTCTCTCACTTTGCCATGAAAGTCATTATTTCTATTGAGGATTTGGGATGGTGAAGAGGGCAGTGCTTTTACTGTTCTTTTTTTGTCAGTTCGGATTGGCAATGGCAGATAGCATTGAGGAGAGGACTGCTGCCTGTCGAGCAGTTGCCGTGGAGTTCATGGCGACTCTGAAGGCCGAGTTGATGAAGGCGATGAGGGATGGAGGCCCCGCAAATGCGATCAAAGTATGCAGGAACAGAGCTCCGGAGATCGCAGCGCAAAAATCCAAGGCCACCGGCTGGCGAGTCGCTCGCACGAGCCTCAAGGTCCGAAATCCCGCCAATGAGCCGGATGCATGGGAGAGACGAGGGCTCGAGTCATTCGAGGCACGAAGGGCAAAGGGTGAAAATGTGAAAGACCTGGACCATGGGGAGGTAGTCACGGAAAACGGTAAGAAGGTTTTCCGCTATATGAAGGCGATCCAGACAAGGGGAATTTGTCTGCGTTGTCACGGAACGAACATCGACCCCGCTGTCTCCTCGGCTTTGAGGGAATTCTATCCCCAAGACAAGGCGACTGGTTTTAAACTGGGCGACATCAGGGGCGCTTTTACGATTACCCAACCGATGTGATTGACCCGGTAAATCCTCAGAATCCCCTCCATTCCCGACCCTCATGATGTCATCACTGATAAAACGGCTGGTAGCCATGATAACTTTTCATCGTTGGGTAACAATCAAGGAAGATACTCCTAGAATGGTTTCAAGTAACCCTCCTGATCAAATACCATGGGTCTTGCCTCAAGAATGATTTCGAGGTCATTTCTCTCGGACAATGCACCCTCGTATGCCTGCGAAATCTCGACTTCGCCCAAGTCCTTTGTGTTCTTGACGCGAATCATTCTCAGCTTTTCAGGAGGAGTTAACCCGACGCTCGTCATGGCCACCTCAATGGCTTCCCGATCATGTTTGAGGGCGATCGGAATCTTGGCATGTTCCGGTTCAACCCCGGTTATGGCGTTCATATACAGGGCGTCGAGGTCAATTTTGTTCACCAGGCGCTGTGTCACAAAATCCGCCATCCCCACGCCATCCGCATTGCCCTCCGTATTTGGGCTCAAATCACATACGACAATCCGTTTAACCCTGGGGGTTTCGGGTTCCTTCGTCACCAATGGCATATGAATTCTCCCGACAACCTTGGTATCGAACCCCGTTCCGCTGATATCTTTTCCCATTTCATCGATGATAAGGATATCGACGTCTTCAAAGGGAAGACGGGCCTCCAACCTCTTTGCTTCCTTCAACAAATCCTTTTCCCTTTCCTCCAATTCCCCTGGCCCCACAACACTGATTTGTCCGGTTTGAGCATAGCCATTTTCGACTATCCCGACTCCGACTAAAACCCTTCCGCTTTGCAGGATTTTCCGAGCCGCGGTCAGGATGATTCGGGGATATCCGTGGGTGAGAATGGCCTGGTGGCATATGGCTGCTCCCTTTTGCTTCCCCAGCCCGATAGCCATCAACTTCATCAAACCGCTTTCAATCTCGTATTCAAAGTCCGTGTGCGATTTAATGCGGTTGATGGGAACGATATAGTTGGCTTCCCAAGCCAGCTTATCCAGGAAAACCGGGATATGATCCTCCGTCTTTCCTATTTCCACGACCTCCAGCGAGGATCGAATAGGAACTCTTGTTCCTTCTTCTGAAATTCCGTAGTTTTCCAAAACTCGTTTTTGTCCTTCGGGAGTCGCCGCCCCATGGCTACCCATGGCGGGGATGATAAAAGGTTCGAGTCCTCGTTCTTGGAGCGAGCGAACCGTAGCCTCGACAATGGCGCTGTAGTTTGCAATTCCCCTGCTACTGCATGCCACTGCGGCCGTTTGTCCCCGTCTGACATTCTTCTCCAAGCCCAACCTATTCACCTGAAGGGCCAGCTCCCGGGGGATATCTTGGATGACCGGAGCCTCGAATTTCTGCCGGACCCGAAGCATTCTGGGGAAGTACATTTTGCGCTCCACCCCATACCTATACAAAAGGGTCAAACGAAGAGATCAACCTGTAACAATCTGCGGATATTTGGGGAACATGATGTTTTCACTATCTTGTTTACCGGCAATTGAAGAGTTAATCAACACCAAAAACACTCGGTGTCGAGCTCATCATGCGTATAAGGACATCGGGTGTGAAAATGACAACCAGAAGGAGGGTCGGTGGGAGGTAAAACGTCCCCATAGGTGGATAGTGACACCGTCGCGTGATCAGGCCTGGCGCTTAAATCGGGTTTGGAGGCCATGGGCCAGGGAGACCAGCACTGGGGCAACGACCAGGGTCAGCAGGGTTGCCACGCCGAGGCCGAAGATAACGGCCACAGCCATGGGTCCCCACCACTGAGACGATTCCCCCCCGATATTCCAGGTCATCTTTCGAAAGTCGATGCTAACCCCCGTAGCCATGGGTAGGAGTCCCAGGATCGTGGTGATGGCCGTCAACATGACGGGTCGAAACCGGGTGAGCCCGGTCTGTACGAGGGCCTCTCGACAGGAGAGCCCTTTCTGCCTGAGCTGGTTGTAGTAGTCGATGAGGACGATGGTGTTGTTCACCACGACCCCGGCGAGGCTGATGACCCCCACACCGGTCATGATGATGCCAAAGGCCATGCCGGTAACCAGGAGTCCGAAGAAGACGCCGATCAATGACAGCAGAACCGAGGTCAGGATGATGAAGGGGGTCGTGAAGGAGTTGAACTGGGTAACGAGGACCAGGAAGATGATGAAGAGGGCGGCCACGAAGGCCTTGCTCAGGAATGACTTGGCCTTTGCCTCCTCCTGCTGTTCCCCCGTGAAGCGGTAGGTGTACCCGCGCGGCCAGTCGAGATTGGCCAGGCGAGCCTTGATGTCCCGAATGACGTCATTGGCCAGGCGCCCGGAAACATCGCCGGAGACGGTAACCACCCGCTTCTGGTCCAGCCGCATGATAGCACCCACGCCGCTCGACAGGGAGACATTGGCCACGCTGGTCAGGGGAACGGGTTCACCCTTGGGGCCCGAGATGGTGATTCGCTTGAGGCTTTCCAGGGAGCGCCGATCTTTTTCCGGCAGGCGCGCCAGGATGTCATATTCGTCCTTGCCCTGGCGAAACACCCCAACCTTGACGCCGTTGACCGCCGCCTTAACGGTGTAGGCGATTATAAAGGTATCGAGGCCGAGAAGGGCGGCCTTCTCCTTGTCCACGCGTACCCTGATCTCCGGCTTTCCCTTGACGAAGTTGTCCTTGAGATCGACCAGCCCGGGGATGTCCTCGATGTCCCTCCTCACGCGGGCGGCGAGGTCACCGAGGACCGTGAGGTCCTTTCCCGATATCTCGAGGTTCACCGGGGGCCCGGTGGGTGGGCCTTCCTCTTCCTTTTCCACCTGAACCTCAGCACCCCTAATGGTGGCGAGAACCCTCTGGCGAAGCTCCTTGACGATCTCGGAAGAAGGACGGGAGCGGTCGTGGAAGTCCTTGAAGTCTAACGCGACGCGGCTGAGGTGCGTACCCGTTCCGCCCTGAGAAAAAGGGTCACCCCCAACCGAGCCGATATTGGAGATGACATAGCGTATATCCTCATACGGTGAGACGATCTTCTCCACCTGGGCCACCAGCCTGTCCGATGCATCGAGGTTGGTTCCCTCCGGGGCTTTGATGAACACGTAGGCACGTCGAGGCTCCACGTCAGGAAAGAACTCCGTGCCCCTACCGAAGAGGGCAAAGGCGCCGATCGAACCCAC
>DAOVIU010000279.1 GCA_030673585.1 Pseudomonadota bacterium
AAATATCACCGGGTAGAGATTGTGCATCCGACCAGTCTTTAGATGACCACTCACCCGTCTCGTACACAATCTTGGGGTCTTCCAATTTCACGCACGTTGCATTCACACCTACCAGTTTACCAGTATAAAAGTAGTTCATGCAAAGCAAGGTAACTGTCTCACCCAACAAGCCCTCAAATCCCTCATCCGGATCGTTATTCTGGGTTTGGTTGTGTTGATCATCCTGGACCGACTGAACATAACCATCACCCCTTTTCTGGCTTCCATGGGAATTGGAGGATTGGTGATAGCCCTTGCGCTTCAGGATACGCTTGCCAATTTCTTTTCGGGCCTTCATATCTTTTGGGTTAGGCCCATTTCCGTGGGAAACTACATCAAGCTGGAATCAGGGGAGGAGGGATACGTCAGTCATATAGGGTGGCGGAATACACGGATTCGAATGCTTCCCAACAACACCGTCATCATCCCCAACTCCAGGGTGGTGAACAGCCAGATCATAAACTTCTACCGACCTCAGAAGGAAATGGCCGCCCTGGTTCAGGTGGGGGTTAGCTACGACAGCGACCTGGAGCACGTGGAGAGAGTGACGGTGGAGGTGGCAAGGGAGGTGTTACAGGATACGCCGGGAGGGGTGAAGGAATTTGATCCCTTCATTCGCTACCACACCTTTGGTGACTTCAGCATCAACTTCACCGTGATCCTGCGGGTAAAGGAGTACGTGGATAAGTACCTGGTGACCCACGAATTCGTCAAGAAGCTCCACAAACGGTTTAAGCAGGAGGGCATTGAGATCCCCTTCCCCATACGGACGCTCGAGTTCAAGGGGAAACCACAACCCATGGCTGAGTCGGATGTGGAGGCTTGAGAAGGGGTTGCCTTCCCTTTCCACTCGATAACGCGTAAAGGGAGGGGCGAGTTCACGCATTTTACGGGGGACGACGGGGTATTCGGGAATAACCGGAGGCTCTACTATGGTGAAAGGTTGACCTTTCGGCCATAATCCTTTACAGTAAAAAATAGGCCCAAAGGGGAAACCGGAGGGCACTACGGTAAAAATAGAGAATAAGGTCGTCGTCCGGTTCCGAGATGGGAGGATGGTAAAGGGGTACACGCACGATTTTAACCCCAACAGGGAAATCTTCCATGTTACCGAAGCCCAGGATGGGGGGAAGGTCATTGAGGTCGCCACGTCCCTGCGGAAGGCAATTTTTTTCGTCAAAACGTTCGAGGGAAATAAGGACCATAGAGGCGCCCCTGACTTCACCATGGAGAGCCTTGAGAACGTTCCCGGTTTAAAGATAAAGGTTGCGTTTTCCGATGGGGAGGTGATGTACGGCACAACCCATGGGTATTCACCGGAAAGGAAGGGCTTTTTCATCTTCCCCGTGGATAAGGAGAGCAACAACGAAAGGGTTTTTGTTATCAGGGAATCAACGGATGCGATGGAAACCTGGAGGTGAGAGGGGAATGGATAAAGAGATGGAAATTGAGGTCAAGCTATTTGCCACATTGAGGGATTATCTTCCCAAGGGGAGCGGCCAGTTCTCCTGTACGGTTGCGGTCAATTCTACCGATACGGTAAGGGACGTCCTGAAAAAGCTGAAAATCCCCGACGAAATTCCCAAGATCATTTTGGTCAACGGAGTCCATAGCAACCTCGATCGAGTCCTAAAGTATGGGGACGTATTGTCCGTCTTTCCTCCCGTGGCCGGGGGCTAGGATCGAGCTTCCATCATTTCACCTCGATAATTTCCACCCCCTTCGGCACATTCAATCGAAATGTTCCTTCCTCCACTGAAGGGTTGATTTCCCATTCCAGGAGCCGCATTTTTATCCTGCTGTCGGAGCTGAAGCTTCGGAATTCGATGTTCATGGGAAAGGGGATTCCCCCCCCCTTTCTGAAATTCCCAAAGAGAATTTCCCACCGGGGATTCCCTCGTTCATCAAGTTCAGTCGCCCTCACCGGGGCAAAATGGAAGGGGTCTATCCAAAATATTCGTCTTGAACCTATGGCGGTATCTTCCGTTATGATATAGACGTTATCCTTCTCACTAAAGTTGGCGGCAAGGCGTTCATCGTCGGTCCAACCCAAATCCCCCAGCATCAAGGGAATAATCTCCATTGTCCCTCCGTGGAAGGAGAAAAAGGTGGAGAGATATTCCGTGGCTGCCTCTCCCCGATAGAGACGATTTTCGGCGGGCACGAGGGCCTCGAAAACCTTGCCGTCCGTCGTTAAATAGAGGAGCGGTTGTCCCATGAGACTGAGGGCTTCTACCCTCAGCGAGGTGGGTTTCTCGGCGATGATGAGCTCTTCGAGCGTGAAACGGTTTTTCCCGATGTTGATGGAAACCCTTGCTCGGGCCCTTATGGATTGTATCCGCTGATTTCTAGCCCCTATCCGTTGGAAAAGATCGGTGGGAGAAAGGATTTCCCTTGGAACCCTTCTCGGCCACAGCAGTGTGCATCCCGAGAGGAATGAGAGACAAAGGAACAGCAGCCCCCAGTTCCAAAGGAGCGCCTTTACGGGGATTCCTGCTTTTTCGCCTTGATCTCCTCGATTTTTTTCTTCAAACGGTTTAATTGATCCTCCTTGGGCTTCAGTTGCAGCGCCCTTTCGTAGAGTTTTAGCGCCTTTTCCACGAGGTCGACCTTGCGGTAACCATCCCCCAGGTGTTCCGTAATGACGGGATCGTCAGGAGTCAACTCGATAGCCTTTTCCAGCTCCTGAATCGCCCTCTCATACTCCCCCTTCTGGTAGTATACCCAGCCCAAGCTGTCCGTAATGTAGCCGCTATCGGGTTTTAAATTGAGGGCCTTCTGGATCAATTCAAGCGACTCATCGAGATTGATCCCCTTGTCAGCGAAGGTGTAGCCGAGGTAGTTCAATGCGTCGGCGTGTTCCGGGTTCAACGAGATCACCTCTCTCATGAGGCGCACCATTTCCTCGAAGTTCCCCAGCTTGTCGTAAATGATCCCCATTCGGAAAAGGAGATCCGCGTTCTCTTTGTCGAATTGCTGAGCCTTTTCCAGCACCTCGAGGGCCTTTTCCGTCTGCTTCGATCTCTCATGGAACGAGGAGAGCAAGAGGTAGAGTTCAGTCTCCTCGGGCTTGGCCCGAATCGCTTCCTCCACGAGTTCGATGGCCTCATCCAATCTCTCGAGATCTTCGAGGAGGAGGGAGGCGTTTTCCCGAGAGCTGACATAAAGGGTCGATTCTGCGGGGATCTTCATGTACTCGGCTACGGCCTGTTCGTGATTCTCCTTTTTCAGATATGAGGTGGCCAGATAGAACCTCACCTTGTCGTTCTTGGGATTAGAGGCCAGGACGAAACCAAATTCCATGATGGCCTCATCATATTTGCGCCGTTCGAAATAGATGAGCCCCATCTTAACCCTGATGTCCAAGTCCTCCGTATCGAACTTTCGGATCTCCCGGTATTGGGGGAGGGCATCTTC
>DAOVIU010000324.1 GCA_030673585.1 Pseudomonadota bacterium
CGGATCATCAAGGAGCAGGGCGGAACGATTCAGGTATCCAGTCAACAGGGAAAAGGGACGCGATTTTCCATCTTTCTGCCCAAGGAGCGCCGGAGAAAGATCAGGACTCACTCCCTTTCATAGCGGTTTAGAGAGGAACAGAGGGTGAAGAGACTCACGCTTATTCGCATACTGGAGGATAACGCAAGGCGTTTCAGGGACAAACCCATGCTGAGATGGAAGGTGGGGGACCGTTGGAAGGAGATCACCTATGGTGAATTCCACGAGGCGGCGAGGGATATTGGGACGGGATTGGTAAAACTCGGAATGAGGCCTAAGGACCGAGTTGCGCTGTTGTCCCCTAATGGCCCCGGATGGGTGATCTCCTATTTCGGGGTCTTACTGAATGGGGGCATCGTCGTTCCCATTGACAAGGAGTTGAGGGCCAGCGAATTACGGCACATCCTCGACGACTCCTCGGCCAAATTCATCATCCTGTCCAAGGATTATCTGGAAACCCTGGGCGAGGTTATCGGTCTCCTGCCCTCACTGGAAAGGGCGGTTATCCTGGAGCCCTTTATGGAGGCCATGGGCACCACTATGGAATGGGGGGATTCCCCTCTGCCCGACATGGCGGAATTGGAGCTCATTCATATTGACCAGCTGAGGCAGAACGAGTCATTTATCCGTCACGAGATGGGGCCGGATGACCTCGTGTCTATCGTATACACGTCGGGGACCACTGGGCGGTCAAAGGGGGTCGCCTTGACAAACCGGAATATGGTCTCCAACATTCGATCCTTCGTAAGACACTCTAAGATCAACGAGGAAATTCATACCCTATCCATCCTCCCCATCAATCATGTCTACGAAGCTACGTGTGGTATTCTGGCCCCCATCTATTTGGGCGGAACCATCTCGTTTTGTGAGGGCCTCAAAAAGGTTGCATCGAATATTGAGGAGGTGAAGCCCAATTTCGTCATGGGTGTTCCCGCTCTTTACGAGAAGATGTATAACCGTATCATACGGGGAATCGATTCCAGTCTCCTCGGCAGGGTGCTCTTCCGAACAAAGCCTCTGAGGGGGATCGTGACCAGGGGAATTCGAAGGAAATTGGGCGAGGATATCCGTTTCATCAGCGGAGGGGCTGCACTGGACCCGGAAATAGCAAGAGGGATAAGGAATCTGGGAATCAAGATCTTTCAAGGATATGGGATAACGGAGACCTCACCCGTTATCTCCTTCGAATACGATGACATGATCAAAGAGGGATCCGTAGGAAAGCCGATTCCCGGGGTAAAGGTGAGAATTCACGAACCGAGTGAGGAAGGGGTAGGGGAGATATTGGTGAAGGGGCCCAATGTGATGAAGGAATACTTCAACAATCCCGAAGCCACTGAGGGAGCGTTTACGGGTGGGTGGTATTGCACGGGGGATTTGGGATTCGTGGATGATGAGGGATTTCTCTACGTGAAGGGGAGGCTAAAGAACCTCATCGTCACGGCCAATGGGAGGAATGTGTACCCCGAAGAGGTGGAACAGGAGTTGCTGAAGAGCCCTTACATCGAAGAGATTATGGTCTACGGAAAGAAAATCTCCCCCTTTGTCGAGGAGGTCCATGCCCTCGTCTATTGCAACCAGGACTCCATCGATCTCTACGCAAAGGAGAGGAGTATCGAGCACCTGACCGTGGGTGATATCGAGGATATCATTAAGTCCGAAATCAGGAGGTACGGAAAAAACCTGGCCGAATATAAGCGGGTAAAGAAGTTTCGGATCCGGGAAGAGCCTTTTCCCAAGACGTCCACCCGCAAAATCAAGCGCTACGCGTTAGGAGATGAGATTGCTGTAGACCATTGATAGGGGCCGGATCTCGCTTTTATGCAATACTCCGGGCCACGACCTCGGTGATATCCATCACCTTGACCCTGCCCTTCTTTTCCTTTCGCAGCCTTGCGGCGGCAACATGGAGGTTGCTCTTGCAGGCTGGACACGCGGAAACCACCATATCGGCACCGATGTCCGAGGCCTCCCTGATTCTCTTGTAGGCAAGGGTTAAGCTCAGGGCGTTATCGTACCCCTTCATTCCACCCCCACCCCCACAACAGTTGGCCAGGCTGCGGTTCTGCTTAAACTCCACGAGCTCAAGGCCGGGGATCCCTTTCAGGATATTCCTGGGAGGTTCGTAGATCTCCATATGCCTCCCAATATCGCAGGGATCATGATAGGCTACTTTCCCGGATAGACCTTCCTTGAAATGAATTTTCCCCTCGTTGACCAGCCTCTCGAGATATTCGACCGCGTGGAAGACCTCGACGTCGAAATCGGAATACTTGGGGTAGAGGTGTTTGAAGGTCCTGTAGCAACCGGCGCAGGTGGTCACAATGGTCTTGGGATTAAATCTGGAAAACCGTTTCAGGTTATTGTTCATATAGTCCTTGAATTGATCCGCGCCCACCAGGTACGCCAGGTACCCGCAACAGTGCTCCTCATTGCCCATAGTGGCATAATCGATGCCACCCTTGTCCAAGATCTCCATGGTACTGGGGACGGTGTCAATATCCTGATAGCTGGTAACGCAGCCGAAAAAGAGCAGGATATCCGCGGCCTTCTCGACGTAGGTGGAGGGGTAGACATCGGTCCTCTTCTCGGAGGGTTCGGTGAACGGGTTCCCATATTTGGAGATGCTCTCCAGGAGGCCTCGGTGGACGTCGGGGAGGTGTCCCGCCTCGACCAACCTTTTTCGCGCGGCTTCCACGATGTCGGCCACCTGGACCCCCGCCGGGCAGGTCGCCTTGCAGTGCAGACACGTGGTACACTGATAGAACCGTTCTGCCAGTTCCTTGGAAGGTTCGATCCTTCCGCTGAACAAA
>DAOVIU010000302.1 GCA_030673585.1 Pseudomonadota bacterium
CCTGTGGGGCTATAAGGAAGAGGAACACATTTCCAGAACCGATTTTGTCCTCTGGCCGTTTTTCACCAGGAGAGTAGGGGATCTGGATACAGACGATCCCGTAAGGGAGCACTTCCTGTTCCCCCTCTACCGGGGTGTTCGGTCCAAGAGGGCGAGGGACGTGACGATACTGTGGCCGTTCTTTCGCCATGTCGTTGACGAGCGATATGGATATAGGCGATGGGACGCGCCGTGGCCGATCATCTCATTCAGCCGGGCGGAGAAGATGAGAAGGGTGATGCTCTTCCCCCTCTACCATAGCAAAGAGGCGCCCGGCGATCGGACCCGCTGGATCTTATGGCCCCTCTACCAATGTTGGGACGACCAATTCGGGAATCAGCGAGAGGTTGTTCGGCGGTATCTGCTCGTCAATCGTACCAAGACCGTATCCAACGATAAGGGGGAGGTGCTATTGAAACAGGTATCGATTTGGCCTTTCTTCAGATATACCAGGGAGGGGGATGAGGTGAAGTTATATCTTCTCAACCTTATTCCCCTGAGGTATGAGGGGTTCGAGAGGAATTGGGCTCCCCTCTATACGGTATTTCGGTACGAGCGCAGAGCTTCGCGGAAGAAATGGGATGTCCTCTGGGGATTGTATGAGAGGGGAGATCCATGGGATTGATGGAGGAGGGGAGAATTCGTGGGAATGATGGGACAACGGGATGATAGAAGGGTAACATCCTCGAGTAGCACTGGAGGGCTGAGTCGGAAATGAAGAGGATAGCCATACGGGGGACGGGTTCATATCTGCCCACACAAGTAATGAGCAATATTGACCTGGAGAAGATCCTGGACACCAACGACGAATGGATCTACAAGAGGACTGGAATCAAGGAAAGGCGGATCGCCGCCCGGGATGAGGGTGCTTCGGATTTAGCAAGGGAGGCATCCCTCAAGGCAATGGAAATGGGCGGAATTTCCGCTGAAGACCTGGACCTCATCATTATGGCAACGATGACGCCGGATACGGCATGTCCGGCGGGATCCAACTGGCTGGAGGCAAAACTGGGGGCACATCGGGCAGTATCATTCGATGTCTTGGCGGCCTGCTCGGGATTCATCTTTGCCCTATCGGTGGCCGAACAGTATTTGCGGAGTGGAACATACGGAAATGCCCTCGTGGTTGCCTCTGAGATCATGAGCCGAACCCTGGATTGGACGGATCGGGAGAGCTGCATCCTCTGGGGGGATGGAGCAGGAGCCGTAGTATTGGAGGCCACTGATTCGGGTGAAGATCTCCACGAAGTCTTATCGATTCATATTCATACGGATGGCTCAGCAGGGGAAAACCTCCTGTTGCCCGGTGGAGGTTCGAGGACAACTCCCATTTCCTACGAGAGCGTGGACAAGAAACTGCACTATTTGAAGATGATAAAGGCTAACGAGTCGGTTCGGGTCGCCGTAAAGTGTTTCTCCGACGCATGTGAGGAAGCCGTAGCTTACAATGGCTATAGCATGTCCGATGTTACATGGATCATCCCCCATCAAGCCAACCTCAGAATCCTCCAGTCGATGGCAAAACGCTTGGACGTCCCCATGGAGAGGGTTTGTTTGACCATCGAGAAATTCGCCAATATCTCCTCGGCTACCGTTCCCATTACCCTCGATTCGGCCATACGAGATGGAAGTATACAAGCCGGAGACCTTGTTTGCCTTACGGCCTTCGGAGGCGGTCTCACCTGGGCGAGCTCATTGATCAGGTGGTGAAATTGGCCCCCGGCCAGCTCGTTAGGATTCAGTCTAAGGATCTCACGAAAGATGTTTGATGACCGCATAAACCCCCGGGAGATTACCGATGAATGCGTCCGGCAGGTCAAGAAACGCCGAGTCGATGGGTATGAGATCTATCTCTCCCAATCCATCTCAACGAACGTCGAAGTGCGGGATGGAGAGCTGGAGTCCTTTAACAGGGCCCAGTCGATAGGGGTAGGACTCCGGATAATCAAGGACCAAAGGCTCGGCTTCGCCTATTGCAGCGGTTTTGGCGTATCCGAGATCAAAGGGATGGTCGAAGTCGCCGTAAATGGAGCGACAAACCTCTCGTCAGACCCATTCTATGGGTTCCCCGCACCCCTGAAGGTTTTTAGTCCCATCCCCGGCATCTATGATGAGCGAATAAGGTCCATTTCCGCCAGTGAGCGAATAGAGAAGGCAATGGCCTTGGAGTCCATGGCGCTAACCTTCGACCCAAGACGGGTAAAGAGGGTGGGGAAAGCGGCGTATGAAGACGTCGAAAGAATGATCCTTATCGTGAATTCGGAAGGGGTTGAGGCAGACTTCACTTCCTCCATCTTCATGGGGAGCGTAATGGCAGTTGCGGAGGAGGACTCGGAATCGGAGATGGGATGGGATTTTGGCTTCCACCATTGCTTCGAGGGGCTCGATGTGGCTCAGATCGGTAGGGAATCGGCTCGAAAAGCGGGGGAGAAATTGGGAGGTCGGCCCGTTAAAACTGCTTTTTATCCGGTCCTCATCAGAAATCGCGCAGCCTGTGATCTTCTATCCGTCTTGGCTCCCTCCTTTGCGGTGGAAAATGTTCGTAAGGGGAAGTCCGTGTTTTCCGATGAGTTGAGCTCAAGGGCCTTTTCTCCAAAGGTTACCATCTATGATGATGGCCTGCATCCACAGGGGATGGCCACCTTCCCCTTCGATGGGGAAGGGGTCGAGAGCCAAAAGACGCCGGTGGCCACTTCCGGGAGGATCACGGCCTTTCTCTACGATTTCTATTGGGCCAGACGGGAGGGAGGACGCTCGACGGGCAACTGCACACGGGAAGGAATTAAGGCCCCTCCGTCGCTCGGCATCTCTAATCTCTACATTGAAAGGGGGGATAGTTCCGTTAGCGATCTTGTCGGAGGCATCCGCGAAGGCGTCATTATCGAGGAGGTAATGGGGATTCATACCGCCAATCCCATCTCCGGCGATTTTTCCCTGGGGGCGACGGGTTCGTGGGTAGAAAGGGGTAGGTCCGATCATCCGGTGAAGGGGATCGCCATTTCGGGCAACGTCCTGGATTTGTTCAAAAACGTCGAGGAGGTGGGGACCGACTTTCGCTTCACGGGGAAAATCGGGTCTCCAACCCTCAAAGTACGTAAGCTCGCCATAAGCGGCC
>DAOVIU010000229.1 GCA_030673585.1 Pseudomonadota bacterium
CCCTACCAGGCCGTCCGGGAGGATCCCTTCCACGCCATACCCCGGTTCGATCCGCACCCTTCGTTCCTTCAACGCAAGGAAAAGGAGCACCCCCTGGTCCTCGCCCTTCTTTCCGATCCCCCAGCTCTGGTAGAGCTCGGTGACGTACGTTGCAACATCGGCATCCCCTATGGTCTGCATGGTAACTACCACAACGGAGGTTCCGGTCTTTTGGAGGACCTCTCGTGCCAGGATTTCCATCTTTTGTTTCTCAGATTGCGAGATCACTCGCGTAAAGTCGTTGATCAGTCCAACGGACTTGGGAAATTCTGCCCTTGCCAGCACCCCCTGGCCGAGAATAAGAAGGAGGAATAAAGGTATCATCCACCGGGTAGATAACTTTCTCATAACCATTTACTTTACAGTTTCTTCCTGGAAAAAGTCAAGCGCCGGGTAATCCCTCCTGCCGACCCCATTTCAGTGCACATATAGATTCACCCTGTTATTTTCACCTTTGGGATTTTTTCAAATGGGCCACTACCTTCCATGAGGATTTTTTCTATTTCCCAATTCGCGGATGTTTGATATGCTAAAACTTGTTCAATTTAAGGGTGGCCAAGGGAGCACCTTTATCAAATAGATCCGCTACGGGCGGGATTTCCACGTGATAGAACCATGACAGAAGGGGGAAAAATGAAGGCAATGGTGCTTAAGGCGATTTCGGCGGCCGAAAAAGAGCCCCTCGAAATGATGGATTTGCCAAAGCCCGTTCCCGGCCATAAGGAGGTTTTGGTAAGGGTTTCTTCCTGTGGAGTTTGTCATACGGAGCTCGATGAAATTGAGGGAAGAATTCAACCAAAACTCCCCATAGTTTTGGGTCATGAGGTGGTGGGAAGAGTGGAGAGTTTGGGTTCAGGGGCGACGAAGTTCAACGTGGGGGATCGAGTGGGAATTGCGTGGATACATTCAGCCTGTGGGAAGTGTCATTTCTGCCGAGGAGGAAACGAAAATTTGTGCTTGGAGTTTCAGGGCACTGGCTGCCATGCCAATGGTGGTTACGCCCAGTACACCGTGATCTCAGAGGACTTTACCTTTCCTATCCCTGAGAGATTTTCCGATTCCGAGGGAGCTCCACTCCTGTGTGCGGGCGCAATTGGATATCGGGACTTGAGGCTTTCCGGGATTACGAAAGACCAAATTCTGGGGCTTTTTGGATTCGGAGCTTCAGCCCATATTGTCATTCAGGTGGCCACATACTGGGGCTGTGAGGTATTTGTCTTCACGAGGAGCCAGGAGCATCGCGATTTAGCCAAGAAACTGGGAGCTTCCTGGACAGGTGGACCAGAAGATCACCCTCCCCAAAAACTCGATTGCGCCATTGACTTTACCCCGGTTGGGGAAACGGTGCCCAGGGCCTTACGGGTTCTGGAAAAGGGCGGTCGGTTGGTGTTGGCGGTCATTCGAAAGAGAAACCCCATTCCACCCCTCGACTATGCCCAGCACCTCTGGGACGAAAGGGAAATAAAGAGCGTGGCAAATATTACGAGGGAAGACCTCCAAGAATTTCTCCCTCTCGCTGCTGAAATTCCCATCACCCCTGAAGTCCAAGAATTTAAACTGGAGGAGGCCAATAAGGCCTTACTTCTGCTAAAACGGGGAAAAATCCAGGGAGCAGGGGTCTTACGAATGACTGATTAACGTAACTGCCGCGATCATGAAAGAGGAGGAGGACAAATGCCAGAAGCGAGCCGAAAAATTTCCCTAGAGGAAGGGGCGATGAAAACCAAGATTTTGGATGTCAATGCGAGGTACTTCGGCCTGGAGACCTTGGTTTTGATGGAAAATGCGGGGCGGGGGGTAGCTGATGAGATATTTCGCAGGTATGGAGATAAGAAGAAAATCGGTACCTTCTGTGGCCTGGGCAATAACGGGGGGGACGGATTCGTCGTTGCCAGGCATTTGATAAAGAGAAATGAGGTGACTCTCTATCTCCTTGGAAATCCGGGAGAGATCAATACTGAAGAGGCAAGAAGGAACTGGGGGGTTCTGGAAAATACCAATCTCAAAAGAATCTATATCAGGGACTCGACGGATCTATCCGGACATGATTTTGACCAGTTCGATGTCATTGTTGATGGAATGCTTGGTACCGGTATGACCGGGGTACCAAGACAGCCCTATAAGAAGACTATTCTCAAGATAAACAAAAGCAAAGCGAAGAAAATCTGTATTGATATACCTACCGGCTACGGCTCAGAAGTCTCCATAAAATCGGACCTGACGCTGAGTTTCCATTTTCCGAAATGCGACGGGGCTGAGGTTTTGACCCTGGGCATACCTCCGGACATTGAAGAGAATATCGGTCCAGGGCATGTAAAGGTCTTGAACAAAAGAGGATCGGATGCCCACAAGGGCCAAGCGGGGAGGGTAATGGTAGTTGGGGGATCCTCCTTCTTCCGGGGCGCCTTGGAGTATGCGGGAAAGGCGGCGGCCAAGATTGTTGACTTAGTCTACCACTGCTCGCCCCAGCCCTGCTCAGGAGCGGTGGAGAAAATTCCAGATTTTCTCGGTACGTGCCTTGATGGTGGAGTTTTGGTCGAGGGTCATCTGCCGGAGATTATCAAAAGGGTAAACGAATATCGTTGCGATTCAGTTCTGATTGGCCCAGGATTAGGCTTGGGGCCTGAACTGGGAATAAGCGATGAAACCAAGAAGATGGTGGTAGGGTTAGTGAAAAAATTGAAAGATAAGAAGGTAGTCATCGATGCCGATGGGTTAAACGCTATCTTGGAGAATTTGGATATTTTGCGAGGGAATGTAGCTCTGACGCCTCATCGAGGCGAGTTCAAGAGATTATCAGGTCAAGAGCCCACTGCGGGAAATGTAACCAAGTTCGCCAAGAAATACCGATGTATCGTGGTTCTCAAGGCACCGATTGATATCGTCTCGGATGGAAGGACAACCAAGTTCAATTTCACCGGAAATCCGGGGATGGCCACTGGCGGAACCGGTGACGTTTTGTCTGGGGCTATCGCTGGCTTTGCTGCTCAAAATGACTTATTCGAAGCCTGCTTGGCAGCCACCTTTGTGACGGGTTTGTCAGGTGATTTTGTCCAAGAGGAGAAGGGACACCATTACACCGCAACCGATGTCGTGGATAGACTTTCCGAGGCCATGAGATGGGCTGAGGAATTTTGAGTTCTCTGCGAGTTTGTCGTAATCCGCACTCCGCATTGGACGGGGAGGGACTATTTCCGGTCATCCTTCGGGTTTGAGCCGTCGACGGAGGGGGACTGTTCCGTGGTCTCACCTCCTTCCTCTCTACCAGCTGCCTCTTCCCCTCGTTTCTTATCGTGGTACTCGAAGAGAGGCTTGGAGGGTGAGCGGTTAAGATTCAGCGAAAGAACATCGAAGCGGTTATAGTGGCCGGCTACGTCGTGGCGAAGCTTGGGACCGATTATAGCTTCCATGTCGCAGTCGGCGTAAATGATCCCCTCTTCACCCGGCGGAAGGGTTTCGCTGCAGCTCCGGCTGTCGGGTCCAAAGACCCCGGTAAAACCCGTTTGGGGACCCGACATTATACGCCGCTTCTCCTCAGTATCAGCCACTTTTTTGACCACGCTCGCGTCGATCACTGACGACACCGCCACGGTAAAGACCTTGCCTTCAAAGGCGTGGGCTGCCGCCCGTAATCGGATCTCCTCGCCTAGATCGTATCCGAGACCCTCAACCGGAAGCGCCGGGTAATTAGAAATGTGGATCTGTTCGCCTTGTGCGATCAGCGCGAAGCGGGCCAGGGGATTGGCGTTTTCTCCACAAATCAGGGTGCCGAGCTTTCCAATCGGGGTATCCAGAACTCGGAGCGTGCTTCCATCGCCGAAGCCCCACACTAACTTTTCGGCATAGGTGGGCATCAGCTTCCGGTGTTTGAGGAGACTATCTCCCGTGGGACCAATAATGAGGTTCGTATTGTAGAGGGTGCCCAGGGTATTCGTCGGGCGCTCGTTGATCCCCATCACGATATAGGCTCC
>DAOVIU010000192.1 GCA_030673585.1 Pseudomonadota bacterium
AAAAAACGATTAGAGGCTTATTATGGCTGAGTTTATTTTTGGTCCTCCAGGAACCGGCAAGACAACAACGCTTATTGACATTGTAAAAGATGAGCTGTCACAAGGTACATCCCCCAATCAAATAGGCTATTTTTCCTTTACGCAGAGAGCCGCCAAGGAAGCGATCAACAGGGCTGTTAAAAAATTTAATCGAAAGCACAAGGAGTTTCCTTTTTTTAAGAAACAGGTGAAGGTAGCTTTGCGAAATTGTGGTTTCATCGATTCAGAGAGAATAGAGGAATATATCGCCAGGGGGGGATATTATGTCCTCCTCAAAGTTCTGACTGAAATGAAGCCAGAGGAGGTCATTGAAGAGGTCAAACGATCGGGGCTTCGAGGCCGGGGAGGGGGGGGGTTCCCCACTGGGTTGAAATGGGAGTCGTGCCGCAATGCCACGGGAGAGCCGAAATATATCATATGCAATGCGGATGAGGGTGACCCAGGCGCATATATGGATCGAAGTGTTTTGGAGGGTGACCCGCACGGTGTTATCGAAGGGATGATCATTGGAGCTTATGCGATTGGAGCCTACGAGGGCTTTATCTATGTGAGGAATGAATATCCCCTGGCTATCCAAAAGCTCAAAATTGCCCTGACCCAGGCCGAGAAATATGGTCTGTTGGGTGAGGATATACTGGGGACGGACTTCCGCTTCACTATCAAGATCAACCGGGGAGGCGGTGCTTTTGTGTGTGGGGAGTCTACGGCCCTTATGGCTTCCCTTGAAGGGAAGGTTGGGGAGCCAAAGGCGAAATACATTCACACTGTAGAAAGGGGATTGAGGGACCGACCGAGTAATCTGAACAATGTCGAAACCTGGGTGAACGTGCCCTTGATCATCAATAAAGGTGCTGATTGGTTTGCAAGCATCGGCACTGAAGGAAGCAAAGGGACGAAAGTCTTCTCCCTTGTCGGCAAGGTGAATAACACTGGACTGGTGGAAGTGCCGATGGGGATGACGCTCCGTGAGATTATCTATGACATCGGCGGGGGAATTTACGAAGGGAAGAAATTCAAAGCGGTGCAGACAGGCGGCCCGTCGGGAGGGTTCATCCCAGAGACTCTCCTCGGCCTGCCAGTGGATTTTGACAAACTCTTCGAGCACGGATCTATGATGGGCTCCGGTGGCATGATTGTAATGGATGAAGATACTTGCATAGTTGATGTAACCAAGTATTTCCTCGATTTCCTCGCTGACGAATCGTGCGGAAAGTGCATCCCGTGCCGCGAAGGGATCTGGCAGATGCTGAGGATACTGAACAGGATCTGTCAGGGAGAAGGTAGTGATGGAGATATTGAACTTCTGAAGGAGCTTGGCGAAACGGCTCAGGATTGCTCCTTGTGTGCCCTTGGGCAAACAGCGCCCAACCCAGTGCTCAGTAGTATTAAGTATTTCAGAGGTGAGTACGAAGCTCACATCAAGGAGAAGCGCTGTCCGGCGAGAGTGTGCAAGGCACTGATGGCATACTACATCGATCCGGAGGAATGCGAGGCGTGCATGAGCTGCCTCAAGAATTGCCCAGTGGGAGCAATCAAAGGTGGGAAGGATATGATACATGTCATCAACCAGGAAGAATGCACCAAGTGCGGTATTTGTTTTGAAATTTGTCCTCCGCGCTTTAGGGCGGTGACCATGCTCTCTGGTAAAGAAGTTCCATCTCCGGTAGAGCTAGGGGCTAAGGATGATGGGGAGGTGCCAAGGTGGGCAAAGGCGAGAAAAAGATAATCGCTGGGAGGGAGAGGGAAAGGCCTGGTTCTTTAAAGGGCCGGGCTCGTAAGGTAAAGGCTCGGGAAGAAGTAAATGCTCCCAAGGATACTGTACAGCAGGTCACCTTGAAGATTAACGGTAAAACGGTGAAAGCTCGGTCGGGGATGACCGTACTTGAGGCAGCACGAAGTGCTGGCATCCTCATTCCAACCCTTTGCCACCACGATGAACTATCTCCCTATGGTGTCTGTCGACTTTGCATAGTTGAGATACTACGAGGACAGAGGTCACGGATAGTGGCGTCCTGTCTTTACCCCGTCGAAGATGGACTTGAGGTGCTGACAGAATCCGAGCGAGTGGTACGGCACCGTAGGGTGATACTGGAGTTGATACTGGCCCGCTGGCCTTGGGTGGATGAAGACTTGCTGGAGCGATACGGTGTTGAGCGAGGCCGGCTGGAAGAAGATACGACCTTCTGTATCCTTTGCGGTCTGTGCGTGCGGTACTGCAGCGAGATCAAAAAGGCAAACGTACTCGGCTTTATAGGGCGGGGAGCCGAGCGGCAAGTAGTGATTTACCCTGAACTGGCCATGAAAGTGTGTCCAACCTGCGGAGATGGCACCATGGAGTGCAATTCCGTCTGCCCGACAGGCATAATTCCTAACGAATTTGCGCTTCCGGCGCCACGCTTTGGCAAGAAACTACCGCGGGCATATGCGGTTAGGTTGCATGACGCTGATAATATTCGAGACATTTTGCACAAAGTAGGGGATTGACGAATGCCCTCGGTGTGCAACATGGTAAGAATAACGGTCAATGATAGAGAGGTCGAGGTTGAGGAGGACAAAACAATCCTTCAGACAGCCAAAAAACTTGGGATTATGATTCCAAGTTTACCTCACCATGATGCGTTGTTTCTTTTTGGTTTATGCCGTCTTTGTATTGCTGAAATCATAAAAAGGGTCGCTAGGAACAGGAACATCGTTAGGGAATTGGAGGATAAGGGGATAATCGTTCGATCAGCGGGAAGGGGCACCATTGTCGAGGAAATGTCCGAGGCGTACAAGGGTGTTACCGACATAGTGGATGTGGTTCACCATGCGGGAATCAGCAAGAAGGTCGTGAAGCTCGTTCCCATGGGGGTAATCAAGGGATAACGTTTTACAGTTGCCAATCTGATGGTGAGAGTTAGGGCGGGGAGTTTTGGGAATACCCGCCCTTTTTTGTTCCCCCAATCAAGGAAGGCGATGGCAGGGAGAGGAGATTTGCACGGGAGGAGATGGAAGCCATGGCTTCTCATAGGAATTTTGGCTTTGGCCCTATGGGGATGTACCGGCCTCTATTTTCGTCACGTCCCCCTTGAGAAGACCCTACCACCCGTGGGCGTAGTTTCCAACTTGGCGTTTCGGGAGCAGTGGCAGGGCTTCTTTTTGTATGGGGAGAAGATCGGGTTTTCCCATTTTCGGATTGAAGAAGCGGAGGATATCCCCGGGGCCTTCAAAATATCCTCCGAGGCCGTTCTTCGTCTCAAAGTGATGGGGATCAAAGAGGAATCCCTTTTCAAGGAGGTTGACTACGTCACCCGTGACTTACGGCTGTTGAGGGTAATTGGGGAGCAAGAACTGGATGGAGAAATGCAGAGGATGGAGGCAGAGGTGGTGGGTGGAGGCGTGCGGGTGGAAACATAAACCGGGGGAAGGCTTACAGAACGCCAAATCCCCGTTGAAGGTCCCATCTATCCTTCCCTTGCCCAATACCTCTGTCCGCCCCTGAAGGGGATGGATATCGGGGAAAAATACCGGTACCACATCTTCAGCCCCCAGACCCTTTCGGTGATGGAGGTCAATCAGAGGGTGCTGGCTTTTAAACGGAGCGACCTCTTCGAGGGGCCGACCTTCGAGATAAAGAGCGAAATCTCGGGGATCAATCCCACAGTATGGATCAACGCAAGGGGAGAGATGGTCTTCGAGAAGATTGGCGCGCTTATCGCGGCGAAGGAGGATGAGCACTCGGCCAAAAGGTTTATCTAAGAATCAAGCCTATCCAAGAAACATATCCTTCTGGACTATAGCGTGGTCAAAGTTGATCGTGCCATCCCCAACCCGCGGTCACTACGAGTACTTCATGTGCGTCTGAAAGGGCTGGATAAACCGAAATTGGTCATCTCCGATGGAAGGCAGCGAGCCCGCATCAAAAGGGAGGGGGATCCCTCAATGATGGAATTCATCGTTTCCCTCGAGAAACGGGATAAAAAAGCCCCACTGATGCTTCCCGTTTCGACAAGGGAATAGTGCGCTACCTCCAACCCTCCCTCCAAATCGAGAGCGGAAATACGGAGATTACCCAGAGGGCAAATTTTGAGTTTGCAGTGAAGCGAACTTTAGAATGGTCAAAACAATATTTTGAGCAACGAAGAGCGACGTTTCCAGAAATCTCTTCCATTTTTTTGCTTGACAATCTGCATTTTTTATAATATCTATAAAATTGGTATTTTCTATAATTTCTATAAAATCTGAAAAGGAGGTCATCCCCATGGATGTACTTACCGTTTCCCAGGCGAGCAAGTACTGCAGGGTTTCC
>DAOVIU010000252.1 GCA_030673585.1 Pseudomonadota bacterium
CAAAGCATTGGAGGAGAAGGAGATAGAAGCCCTTTTGCCCGTCTACACGTATACGGGAACGGAATATGGCTCCTTCGACTACTTGGAAAGGGCTGTGGAATGGCTGAAGGGGCGATTGGGCAGCGGAAGGGTGAAGGACCTCGTCCTTGTGGGATCGCCCAAATTCTGGCATGCCCTCAACGGCCGATGGGTGAAGGAGCTCGTCACGAGATACGGGTTCTATACACCCTGTATTGGCTGCCACGTTTACCTTCACGCCTCCCGGATACCGCTGGCCAAAGCCTTGGGGGTGAAGAGGGTAATTGCGGGGGAGAGGGAATTTCACGATGGGGTCCAAAAGATCAACCAGATATCCACTGCCATATCGGCCTACCGTTTTCTCCTTTCCCGTTTCGATGTGATACTTTTGACGCCGCTTGTAAAGATACGATCGGACGCCGAGATCGATGAAATCATCGGCACGAAATGGAGTGAAATGGGGGAGCAACTCGGATGTGTTTTGAGTGCCAACTATCGGGATCCGATGGGTAATCTCCATTTCGGCCCCAACCATTTCGACCTGGCTCGCATCCAGGGCTATTTGAGCGAATTCGTGCTTCCCATTGCTTCTCGGGCCATAGAGGGGCTTTTACGGGGAGAAGGCATGGATTACTCCCGAATCGCCCGACAGGTGTTAGAGGGGAGGCCCCGTCTAATGTGGGATCTCGCGGGCTAACCATGGCCATCGTATTCCTGATCCTCGACGGACTTGCGGACAGACCGCAAGGAGTTCTCGGGTGGGAGACGCCCCTTGAGGCAGCGGAGACACCGAACCTGGATCGATTGGCCTCCCTTGGATCCAACGGGCTTCTCGATCCCCTCGGACCGGGGATTCCCATGGGGAGCGAGACAGCCCATTTCCTCATTTTCGGCTATCCCTTGGAGGATTTTCCCGGCAGGGCTGTCATTGAGGCCATGGGGAAGGACGTCCCCTTGGAGCCAGGCGACCTCTTGTGCCTGGCGAGCTTTGCCACGGTTGTCCCCGACGGAAGGCGCTTGGTCCGGAAACGGCTTGCCTATGAACACCCCGAATCTCTCGATGAAAACGCCCTCTTCGAGCTATCGAGGGCAATATCCGCCTTTGAGCATGAGGGCATAACGGTGGAGTTGAGATATACGGGTCGGGGTGAGGGGATCCTATTCTTACGGGGAGGGGTCAGCTCGGATTTCACTGATTCCGACCCCTTAGGAGACGAGCAACTGATCCTCAAGGTCCAGCCTTTAGAGGGCCCTGAAATGGACTTGGCCCAAAGGGCATCCAAAGCCCTTAATGGGTACCTCATTTGGGCATACAAGAGGCTCAAGGACCATCCCATCAACCGAGACCGCGGGGAACCCATCAATTTTCTGGTCACGAAATGGTCAGGGCGTTTTCCGGAAAAGCCCCCCCTCCCCTTTTCGGTTAAATACGGGTTGAAGGGGGTGGCTATTGAGAACGGGGTCCTCTACGTCGGAATAGCCCGATTTCTGGGGCTTGAACCCATGGAAATTCCGCCCGAAAAAGATGTGGCTCGTGATATGGGCCGAAAGATCAAATGCGCCCTGGAAAGCCTTGAGAGGGGATACGATTTCGCCTACCTCCATACGAAGGCGCCGGATGTGGAGGGTCACAAAGGGGAACCGTTCCTGAAGGCGAAAGCGCTGGAGGCCATCGATCGATCGTTGGATCCCCTGGTAAGGATGGTTCGAAAAGATCGGAATTTTCTGCTCGTCGTCACCGGCGACCACGGGACGCCCAGTTCGGGGGAAATGCTCCACTCGGGGGATTCCATCCCCGTCCTCTTCGCGGGGATGAATGTCCTGAAGGACGATGTTTCTCACTTCAATGAGAGGGATTCAGCACGGGGTAGCTTGGGTCGCCTTCGGGGGCTGGATCTCATGAATATGGTGCTGAATTTAGCCGATAGATCGAACCTCTATGGGGTGAGGCATAGCCCTTTCCGCATCCCGTCGGTACCCAGTGATCCGGTTCCCTTGGAGATTCCACCTGGCTTCTTGAAATGACCAAAGACCAACGCTGACCTACTTTCGAATCAGACCCGGCAAGATCCCCTCAAGGCCTCTTTTGGTCCCCTTCGATTCACCCGTTTTCGTCGCCACAAGGCCGCTGAGAGAGTCGATGTTTTCCTGAACCAGGGATTCATCCGATCCCAACTGATTGAGGATTTCCAGCTTGCCCTGGGCGAGGGTATCGGAAAACCCCTTCATATCCTTTCCCGAAGCCCCATCGATCTCCGCTCCAAGGGAGGCCTTCAATTGGTTCACTTTTTTGCCCGCAAATCGCCTCAATTGCCCGGCGAACACGCGGTCAATGTTGGAGGAGATGGACAGTTGGGGATTATTCCTGGTCCCCTTGGCCGCCAGGCCGATGCTCAGGGAGGGAATCGTCTTCACGGCCTCCTTCACCATGTTCGCCATGAGGTCCTCCGTCTCCTTTTCCGCGAAATTGAGCGCGAGATTTTTCACCCTGGTCATCGTCTTTAAGTCGATGGAGTCTCCCCTCAATGCCAGATTGGCTTTGAGGTCCAAAGAGCCCCGGGTGATGTTCGACAGCGACAGGGGATTCTCCGAAAACGTAAACTCCTCCAACGGATATCCCCTCAGGTCCAGGGATACGGTGTCGACGGGCGTTTTTCCGGTATGATCCAAGATTCCCTTGAGGGTCAGCTTGGGACGTTTGCCCCGGATGTCCACCCGCGTTGGTTTCCCGTATACCACGGGATCGGAGGTGACCCCTTGGATGGTCCCCCTGGCCGACCATTTCTCGTGCTCCAAAGAAAGCCTCGCTTCCCTCAGGAGGAATTCGGGGCCTTTCTTGATGACCGGGAATATGATATCGCGTCCCTTGGCCCGTATCCGTTCCTGCACCGGTTCGTCCTTTCCCCTTTTGGGCATAAACCTTCGCATCTTGTCCGCGTGGTTCCAGATGAAGTTGAGGGTTTTACCGAGGAAGGGGCAAAGGAAGGCCTCCGCCAAACGTGCCTTTGTAATCCCTTCAAGGCCCAAGTCCTTGAGAATGGCCTGAATATCCATCTCCTTTAACTTCGTTATTTCTTGCTGGAGCGACTTTTGCAGCTTTGCAACCTCCCCCTGGAAGGCCGACTTTTTTGTCTCGATTTCTCTCTGTAAATCCTTGAGGGCATCGGTTGCCTCCTGGAGGTTCCTCAAATCGTCCTGTAGTTTCAGCAAATCAGCAGCCCCCTCGATTTCGGTCTTCTGAAGGGATTCAACGCTTCCCTGGACCTTGTTGATGATCTCATCCACCTTCGCCTTTGTGTCCAGATCCTTGAGCTCCGACTCCCATTTGGACTTCCACTGAGAAACGTCTTCGCCGAGCTGCTTAGCCCTTTTTACCGATTCCAGGCGGTTGATATCGACCAGCTCTTTGACGTCGAATTTCTTCTTGAAGACGTCGAGGTTGGGCAATTTCACGCAGGGAATCTCGGTTGGTTTTTCCTCCTTCTCCTCGGCTTTTACCCTCTTCTTCAGGCGCCGGGGCAGTTGGCCCGACGTCTTCCTCTTGGTATTAACCCGCAGGTTCTCCATTACCATTTCGTCGATGACGACTCTTTTTGAGAGGAGGGGAAGGACGGAGACCGAAATCCCAATATCTCCCACTTCAACGACATTCCTCCAGGGATTATCGGCATTGGTCACGACCAATCCCCGAATCCTAACACCCGGACTCAAGAATCCGATATCGAGATCC
>DAOVIU010000170.1 GCA_030673585.1 Pseudomonadota bacterium
CACAAGGATTATAGTGAAAGGACGGCGCAGGATATCGATGAGGAGATCAAATGTATAGGCAACAATAGCTACGATAGGGCCAGAAAAATCCTCGGGGACAACCTCGACATCCTCCATAGCCGTGCCAATTCCCTCTTGGAAAAGGAAGTCCTTGACGGGAATCAAATAGAAAAAATCATAAAGGGCGAGAAGATTTAACCTCCTCCTCGAAGGGGCTAATCCTTACTCATTAACCATCGACATCTCGGACTTGAGGGATGAAAAGGGCTCGATTCCTTCAGTTTGCCGAACTGAATGAAGCCATTCATGAAATGCAGCGCATTGGTGTCGATCCCATTGGCATTGACTCGATGCGGGAGAAGGTATTCCATCTCAATCTAGAGATTGAGGGCATCGACTGTCGCCTAGCCAACTCCCTGAAACAGGAAATGATCTTACTGGGCGGTGATGTCGCTATGGACAAAAGGGCCATCGATTGCAGCGTAGCCACCTCCGACCTCATCCTCATGGGTACCCCGAATCAGATAAAGGCCCTCATCGACAGGCTTGAAGACCGTTTCAACGGCCTCCAAGGGGTAGCGATCCGGATTCGCGAATGTCTCGAAAACCTGGAAAGCCCCCCTCACACCATCAGGTGTAGGAAAAAGGTTCTCCGCCTCGATGAGAGGACCCACATTATGGGCATACTGAACGTTACGCCGGACTCCTTCTCCGACGGAGGATTGTATGTGGACCCGCATAAAGCGATCTCCCACGGCATCGAATTGGCCTCTCAGGGGGCCGATATCATCGATATTGGGGGGGAATCGACGAGGCCTGGGTCCAAACCGTTACCCGTGGATGAAGAGCTACGAAGGGTAATTCCGGTCATCGAAGCCCTATCGGCGAAGGTTGAAATCCCCATATCCATCGATACGTATAAATCCTCCATAGCTGAGAAGGCCCTCGAAGCTGGCGCCGAGATGATCAATGACATCAGTGGATTGAAATTCGACCGAAAAATGGCCAATGTTGCGGCCAAATACGGCGTGCCCGTGGTGTTAATGCATATCAAGGGGACCCCTGAAGTCATGCAATTGGACGTTCACTATGATTGTCTCCTTTCGGAAATTATGGAGTACTTGGAGCAGGGTATTGAAATTGCGGAGGGAGCCGGTATAGACCCGAAACTGATCATTATCGATCCGGGGATCGGCTTCGGGAAATCGGTCGAGGACAATCTGAAGATTATCCGCCACCTGGCCGAGCTGAAGAGCTTGGGCAAACCCATCCTGTTGGGTCCATCGAGAAAATCCTTCATTGGTAAAATTCTTAATGCCCCTATTGAACAGAGGGATGAGGGAACCTTGGCCTCCATTTCCGCGGCCATCATGAATGGGGCGAATATCATTCGGGTGCATGAGGTGGGTCCGGCAAGGAAGACGGCACGAATAGTGGATGCCATCCTAAGGGGGTAACGACCCCATGAATATCATAGATATCATGGTCGGTATTCGGTGGCAGGACGTCGTAGATATCGCTATCGTCTCATTTCTGATCTATTGGATCATCATTCTCGTCAAGGGGACCAAGGCCGTTCAGATGATCTTCGGCCTTGCCCTGATCATCATCGCCTTCATCATCTCCCGGAAGGGAGAGCTCCTCACCCTCCACTGGATTTTGAATAGCTTTTTGAGCTCCATCATCCTCGTCATAATCGTCATCTTCCAGAATGATATTCGAAGGGCACTGACCACCGTTGGAAAGAACCCACTCTTCACGGGTTTCGGCTTCACGGAGGAATCACTTTTTTTCGAGGAGCTGATAAGGGCCTCAGTCTCCCTGGCCAGTAAGAAAATCGGGGCCCTCATCGTATTCGAGAGGAATACCGGGCTCAGGGAATACATCGAAGGGGGGACCGACTTGGATGCAAAGGTATCAAAAGAGCTCATCGAGAGCATCTTCACGCCCCCTTCGCCCCTCCATGATGGGGCCCTGATCATCCGGGATGGGAAGATCGCAGCGGCAGGATGCCTTCTTCCCCTCAGTATGGATACCGAAATCAGCAGTGACATGGGGACGAGGCATCGAGCCGCCATCGGCTTGACCAAGGAGACCGATGCCGCTGTCATCATCATTTCCGAGGAGACGGGGACCATGTCGCTGGCCCTCGATGGCAGAATCACCCGAAATCTTGACCCCCCTGCCCTGGGGAAAATCCTCCAGAGGCTGTTCCAGCACAAAAGACGCAGAGGGTTTCAGCTAAAAACGGGGAAATTCGTTGACAGGGTTTCTCACTAAAAACCTCTCTTTGAAACTCATCTCCATTTTGTTGGCCATCATACTGTGGTATTTCGTCGTCAGCGAAAGGAGCGGTGAAACCGCCATCTCCATCCCCTTGGATTTTCGCAACATCCCCACCTCCCTCATTATCATCAAGAACCCGGAGGAATCCATCAACGTGCGAATAAGCGGACCGGCCACCCGGCTACGGGGATTGTCCTCCAAAAACCTAAAGGCCATTATCGATCTCTCCGACGCGAAGCCGGGGGTAGCTGAGTTTATCATCCAGCCCGAGCACATCACAATTCCCCGGGGTCTGAGAGTAACCATGGTGAGTCCGGCATCTATTATGCTGAGATTCGATACGCTCTTAAAGAAGAGCCTCCCGGTAGAGGCTATACTGGTGGGCAAACCCTCCGAAGGGTTCAAACTTACCGGGGTATCGGTTGATCCCCCCGCCGTCGACATAGTCGGTTCCCAACATGAGCTCAGGGGATTACAGAGGATCTCTACCGAGGAGGTCGATATCTCCGGTCTTAAAAAAAACGAGGTAAGAAAGGCCCCACTGAATCTAGCTGGGTTACACATCAAATCCATCAACAAAGAAGAGGTGAAAGTGAACCTGAAATGTGCTAGAGTTCCCGGGGAATAAGCGCCGAGGTGAAAGCAAGAGATGCGAGAATTCTTTGGTACTGACGGCATCAGAGGGGTCGCCAACGTGGACCCCATGACGGGCGAGATGGCGATGCAGCTGGGCCGAGCGACGGCCTTCATATTCAAAAACCGCGAGGGGAGACATAGAATCGTCATTGGGAAGGACACCCGGCTTTCGGGATATATGCTGGAGACGGCGTTGGCCTCGGGTATCTGTTCAATGGGAGTCGATGTCTTACTGGTTGGCCCTCTCCCAACACCCGGCATTGCGTTTATAACAACCAGCATGCGAGCTGACGCCGGGGTCGTGATATCGGCCTCCCACAATCCCTTCTATGACAACGGCATCAAGATCTTCTCCAGCGATGGATTCAAACTTCCCGATCCCCTTGAGGCTCAGATCGAGGAGCTCATCTTCTCCGACAGCATCGATTCCCTCCGACCCACGGCCAAGGAGGTTGGCAAGGCCCACCGAATTGAAGACGCCGTGGGAAGATACGTAGTCTTCCTGAAAAATACCTTCCCCAATAATTTGACCCTTGACGGCCTGAAGATCGTCTTGGATTGTGCCAATGGGGCAGCGTACAAGGTGGCGCCCGCAGTATTAGGGGAACTGGGGGCAGAGGTTATCCCCATAGGAGTCGAGCCCGATGGGGAAAATATCAACCTGGATTGTGGCTCGCTCTGTCCCCAAAGGGTTAGCGAACTGGTTGTCCAGAACCAGGCCCATTTGGGGATGGCGTTAGACGGGGATGGGGATCGCGTGGTCTTCGTGGATCAAAAGGGGAAGATCGTGGATGGAGACCATATCATGGCCATGTGTGCCATTGACATGGCCGAGGGAAAAATGCTCAAGCAGAAGAGCATTGTTACCACGGTTATGAGCAACATGGGCCTCGATCTGTCCCTCGCCAAAAGGGGAATCAGGGTTGTCAGAACCGCTGTAGGAGATCGATACGTAGTCGAGGAGATGGTGAGAGGAGGATATAATCTGGGAGGAGAACAATCCGGCCATACCATCTTCCTCGATTATAATACAACGGGGGACGGTATCCTCACCGCCCTTCAAACGTTATCGATTATGGTCAGGAAAGGGAGGCGACTGGATGAGCTCGCAAAATTAATGACGCCTCTGCCTCAAGTACAGTTCAACGCCAAAATCGACAGGGAAGTCGATGTCCTGAGCATGCCCGAAATTCGTCGAAGCATTGAAGCCATCGAGGGGGAACTCGGAAAATCGGGAAGGATTCTCGCCCGTTACTCGGGGACGGAACCTGTCGTGAGAATCATGCTGGAGGGGAAGGACGAGGATGAAATCGCCCGCATGGGTAGGGAGCTAACGGATACCATTGGCCAAGTGATGGAGGGGATTGGACGAAGCAAGAATCCCCGGGGACGAGGAGGTTGAGAAGATGACAAGGCTAGGAGTCAATATCGATCACGTAGCCACCGTTCGCCAGGCGAGGGGGGTGAAATATCCCGACCCTATTGCAGCTGCAGCCCTCGTCGAGATGGCGGGAGCCGATGGCATCGTTGTCCATCTGAGAGAGGATAGGAGACACATAAACGATCGAGACGTTGATATCCTAAGGGAGACCGTAAAGACCAAACTTAACCTGGAGATGGCCGCTACACCGGAGATGGTCAAGATCGCGTTGGGGGCCAAACCTCATATGGTTACCCTGGTACCCGAGAAGAGGAGGGAATTAACCACGGAGGGAGGTCTTAACGTCGTGGGGAATAAGGGGCCCCTGGAAAAGTCCATCGCTCAATTGAAGGATGGCGGAATTATCGTGAGCCTGTTCATC
>DAOVIU010000223.1 GCA_030673585.1 Pseudomonadota bacterium
ATTTTGTTATTGTTTCGGCCTGCGACGAGCTCAGCCGAGTCGATTTCGAATTTCGTGCTTCGAATTTTACATTGTGAGATCTCAATACGTACGATCAGTGTTGCTGTGATTTTTATATATTACTTGTGGGACATGATACTAGGGTATGTAAATGTAAGCCGATGAGATTTTGCCTCGATCAAGGAGGAATTCATGAAAGTAAGCATTGAAGGCATACTTCCCCCCATCGCCACTCCCTTCGTGGGCGGAAGGGTGGCCCACGATCGGCTGAGGGAGAATCTGGACAGATGGAACAAGACTACTCTAGCCGGCTATGTGGTTTTTGGTTCCAACGGGGAAGCGGTCCACTTGGATCAGGAGGAAAAGCTTGCCTTGGTGGATACCGTTAAGCAAGATCTTCCCCAGGGTAAACTATTGATTGCCGGAACGGGGTGCCAATCCACGGCGGCCACGGTGAAGTTGACCAACCTGGCCGCCGATCATGGAGCTCATGCGGCATTGGTGTTTACCCCCCATTACTATAAGGCCAAAATGGATAGTGCGGCCCTGAAAAAACACTACCTGGCAATAGCAGATCAGGCGAATATACCGATCTTGATTTACAACGTTCCCCAATTTACCGGGGTCAATGTCAGCCCAGAGCTCGTGGCATCGCTGGCGAAGCACCCCAAAATCATAGGAATTAAGGACTCCTCGGGGAATATCACCCAAATAGGTGAAATGATTTCCACCACACCTTCTCCTCCCGGTTTTCACGTCCTCGCTGGATCGGCCGGACACCTCTTGGCAGCCCTGACCCTTGGCGCGTCGGGAGGAATCTTGGCCCTTGCCAATGTGGCCCCCGATGAATGCTGCAGGATATTCGATGATTTCCGCAATGGAAGGCATACCGAGGCGAGGAAGTTGCAGCTAACACTACTCGCAGCGAATAGGGCCGTTACCGCTGGATTTGGTGTGGCCGGGCTCAAGGCCGCCCTTGATATGGTGGGCTACTTTGGTGGCGATCCACGGCCACCCCTCCTTCCATTGGGAGAGGAGCAAAAGAATGAATTGAGGAAAATCCTGAAGAGGGCGAACCTGATTTGAGCTGGTCCCCTTACGAATAGGAGGAAACGATGCGGGAAAAGGATAGGGAGTTGGCAAGGCGACGGAGAAGGAGAAGGAAGCGGCTGAAGCTGAGGGCAAGGCTGGAGGCAAAAAGCGCCCCACTCAAAGCAGCAGCCCAGACCGTCAAACCTAAAGTCGAAAAGAAGGCCGTCGTGAAAAGGGAACCCAGGAAAAAGGCCGTGGCCACGGCAACCAAAGAGGCCGCAGCAAAAGCGGCGCCAAAAGGACGAAAGGAACCTATAAAGAAGAAACCGGCCGAAAAGGCCCGGACCACGGCAACCAAGGAAACTGCGAAAAAGGCGGAGTCAAAGGCACGAAAGGAAACTACAAAGAAGAAATCGGCAGAGAAGGCTGAGGCCACGAGAGAAAAAAAAGCTGCAACGAAAACTGCACCAAAGGCACGAAAGGAAACTACGAAGAAGAAAACGACCAAGAAACCAGAAAAAGCGGAAAAGCCTAAATCGAAGTAACGACTTGCCTTCTGTGATGACACCCCTTCCCTCGTTAGGGGTTCAACTAGCTGTAAAGCAAATGAGCTGTCGGAAGAGGTGGGAAAACGAGTTCTGAGTGCGAATCAAAGATTTTTTCGCTAACCATTCTTAGTTAAGCGAAACGGCCGCAAATCCAATGTCTGTGCCCGAAGGGGGAGTTTTGGATTTGCAGTGAAGCGAACTCTAGAATGGTCGAAAAAATATTTTGAGCTGCGAAGAGCGGGTTTTTACAAACCTCCCGATGATGGTTGGTTCTACCCCCAATCGCCCACCGCGGTTATGGTTCCCTAAAGACAAGGTTATCGATCAGCCTCACCTTTCCCACTTTGGCCGCCAAGGCAATGACGGCTTGGCCCTCTATGAATTCGATCCCCTCCAAGGTCTTGGCATCACGGATCTCCGCGTAGTCGATGCTTATACCTTGTTCGCGGTCGATCACCTCTTTAACGGCATCGATAATTCTCCCGGTCCCCCGCTCCCCTGAGCGGAAGAGCTCAGCGGCCTTTTGTAAAGAACGGTTGAGGCTTAGGGCTGCCTTTCTCTGGTCGGAGGTCAAATACCTGTTTCGAGAACTCATGGCCAAGCCATCCCTTTCCCTGAGGATGGGCATTCCGATGATTTCGATGCCCATATTGAGGTCTTCTACCATCCGTTGGATAACCACCAGTTGTTGAAAGTCCTTCTCCCCGAATATGGCGATGTGGGGGGTGACGATATTGAACAATTTAACCACCACTGTGGTTACACCTCGGAAGTGGGTCGGCCGAAATTCCCCCTCCATGGACCTGGTGATCCTTTCCACCTCCACAAAGGTTTGATAACCCTCTGGGTACATCTCCTCCGCGGTTGGGACAAAGAGTATGTCCACCCCTATCTCTTCGGCCATGCCTTTGTCCCTTGACATATCCCGGGGGTAGACATCGTAATCCTCGCCTTCCCCAAACTGAGCGGGGTTAACGAAGAGGCTAACCACCAAAACCTCCCCCTTCCTTCTCCCTTCCCTCATGAGGATCAGATGGCCCTCATGAAAGTATCCCATAGTGGGGACTAACACTATGGTCTGCCCAGCCCTTCGAACTCCGTCCGAGATGGAGCACATTTCCTTAATGGTCGAGATCACTCGCATTCCGCCTTCCCTCCCTCTTCCATGCTTATTGCAATCGCCCGATGCTTGCCTCCCCCAAAAAAGTCCTTCTGGACTGGCTCCAGAAGGACTTTTCCAAAGAAATACTTCCGCTCTATGTATGAGATTTGTAATTCCTTCCGTCTCAGTCCAACTACTTGGATCCAAGCGGCTTGTAGTACCAGGTCCCCCTCCTCATGGAGCGAATTTCCCGGATGAGACTCTGCAGATCTTCCTCCCTGTTCACGAAATCGATTTCGCTGGTATCAATAACCAGAAGCGGGCTCTCTTCATAGTGGAAGAAAAAGGTATTATAGGCCTGGCTCAAGGCCCGAAGATATTCAATGTCAATCTCCCTCTCATATTCGACGTCTCGAGTCCTGATTCGTGCAAGCAACGTTTCTGGTTTCGCCTGCAAAAAAATTACCAGATCAGGAGTGGGGATCCTCCCGTCCAGTAAGGAAAAGATCCGCTGATATAAGGCCAGTTCATTTTCGTCCAGGTTCAGATATGCGAAGATCCGATCTTTGGCAAACAGGTAATCAGTTATGGTGACCTGGTTAAACAGGTCGATCTGTCTAATCTCCCTTTGTTGCTGATAGCGGTTCAACAGGAAGAAGATTTGCGTCTGGAAGGCGTACTTTTTTCGATCACGATAAAATTTATGGAGAAACGGGTTCTCCTGGGGCGATTCCAAGATGCATCTGGCTTTAAAGTGGGTCGATAACCTTTCGGCAAGGCTGGTCTTCCCAACCCCGATTGGGCCTTCTACTACGATGTACCGAAATGATTCCATCGGTAAGGGAGGAGGTTTATCCTAGATTTTACTACCATATCTGCTTCCCATTGTCCATCTCTTTTTAAAGGTAAAAAGCGTCGGGAAATATGAAATCCCAGGCGTTTCTCCCCACGATCTTCTGCATTTTCGGACATATCCATGGTTCGCCTAAGATCCCGTCGTGGATCGCCCAACTCCTGCCCCGAGTCGTCTTTTCCGCGCCGCGCTGCCGGAAGGGGCTCGAGCCATCAAGTTTTGATGTTGAATCGTTCCGAGGCAGGATCGGCTTCGGCAGGTACGAGCACTACCGGGATGCTTACGTGAAGAGGTTCGGAAAGGAACCCATGACGGCATGGAGCGGCTTTGCCTATGACGCGACTTGGCTCGCGGCCTTGGCCATCAACTTTGCCAATTCCACTGAACCCGACGCTGTCAGAGAAGCCCTGTTTCCCGTCTCCAAGATCTATCAAGGAGCGGGTGGAGACAAAACCTTCGATGACGACGGCATGCAGGTTGCGCAGGATTACACGATCTACATTACCA
>DAOVIU010000287.1 GCA_030673585.1 Pseudomonadota bacterium
ATGGGAAGGTGTTCCTACGTGCTGGTGGGGACGGAGAAGGCGTTTCGAGATACCTTCGGAAGCACCTGTCATGGCGCGGGCAGGGTTATGAGCCGACACCAGGCGAAAAGGGCCGCCAGAGGCAGGGCAATTGTTAGAGAATTGGAGGACAAGGGGATAATCGTTCGATCGGCGGGAAGGACCACCCTTGTCGAGGAAATCTCCGAGGCGTACAAGGATGTTACGGACGTAGTGGACGTGGTCCATCACGCGGGAATCGGCACGAAGGTCGTGAAGCTCGTTCCCATGGGGGTAATCAAGGGATAGGGTTTTGCAGTCGCGAATTCGGGGGTGAGAATTGGGGCGAGGAGTTACGGAAATACTCGCCCTTTTTTATCCGTTTGATCACGGAAGACAGCCCAAGGGGGGAAAAGGTTTGTACGGGAGGACATGGAAACTTTGGGTTGCAGTTGGGATTTCGGCATTGGCCTTGTGGGGATGTACCGGGCTCTATTTTCAGCACGTCCCCCTTGAGGAGGCCCCCGCACCCGCGGAGGTTGTTTCCAACTTGGCGTTTCGGGAGCAGTGGCAAGGCATCTTTTTCTATGGTGAGAAGATCGGTTTTTCCCATTTTCGGATTGAAGAGGCGGAGGATCTCCCCGGGGCGTTTAAAATATCCTCCGAGGCCGTTCTTCGGTTCAAAATGGTGGGGATCGAAAAGGAATCCCTGTTCAAGGAGGTTGACTACGTCACCCCTGACTTACGGCTGCTGAGGGTAATTGGGGAGCAAAAACTGGATGGAGAGACGCGGAGGGTGGAGGCAGCAGTGGTGGATGGAGGCATACGGGTTGAAACGGAAACGGGGGGAAGGCGTGAAGAACATCACATCCCCGTTGAGGGTCCCGTCTATCCTTCCCTTGCCCAATATCTCTATCCGCCCCTGCAGGGCATGGACATTGGGAAGGAATATCAATACCGCATCTTCAGTCCCCATGACCTTTCGGTGATGGAGGTCAGTCAGAGGGTGGTGGCCTTCAAACGGAGCGACCTCTTCGAGGGACCGGCCTTTGAGATAAAGACCAAAGCCGCGGGGATCAACCCGACGGTATGGATCAACACGCGAGGGGAAGTGGTCTTCGAGAAGGTTGGTGCCCTTATCGCGGCGAAGGAGGATGAACACTCGGCCAAACGGTTTGTCTACGAATCGAGCCTATCCAAAAAGGATATCCTCCTGGACTACAGCCTGGTGAAGGCTGATCGGATCATCCCCAATCCACGGGAAGTGCGGGAGCTTCGTTTGGAGCTCAGGGGACTTGATGAACCGAACCTGGTCATCTCCGATGAGAGGCAGCGGGCCCGCATCAAGAGAGATGGGGATGACTCAGTGGTGGAGTTCATCGTTTCCCTCGAAAACCGGGATGAAAAGGACTCCCTGATGCTTCCCATTTCGAAAAGGGAATATATGCGCTACCTCCAACCCTCCTTCCGAATCGAGAGCGGAAATAAAGAGATTATCCGGAGGGCGAGGGAAATCCTGGAGGGAGAGGGGAATGGCTTCCTCGCTGTGGAGAAGTTGGCCCACTGGGTAGGCTCTTATCTGGAGGATGAACTGGTGGAGTCCTTTTCAGCGCTGGACGCCCTTCGGAGGAAGAAAGGGGAATGCCAGGCCCATGCCTACCTGTATACCGCGCTCTGTCGAGCGGCGGGGATCCCGACCAGGGTCGTCTCCGGGTTGGTCTACATGGAGGAGACGGGCTTTCTCTACCATACATGGGCCGAGAGCTTCGTGGGCTATTGGATCGCCGTGGACCCCACCTTCGACCAGATTCCCGCGGACGCTACCCACATTAAATTGACCGAGGGGGAGAGCTTTCGCGATCTCAGCCCGTTGGTAAACGTGATCGGACGCCTCCAGGCAACGGTTGTGGACTACAAGCCGTGATTTCAGTTCGGCCCCCCTTTCGAGAATTTTTCGAGATTGCATGGGTTAGGAACCATCAATCGGAATAATGTACGAGTACGATGTGGTTTTACAGATCATCGCAGTATTAGAGCGGAAAGGAGTAGGGGTATGGATCTGACCCGGGAAGTCAAGGAGCGAGTTTTGCACGAGGGAATGGACGCGGTGGGATTAACTCCAGCCGATAGGCTCAAGGGAGCACCGGAAGGACGTCGTCCCACTGATATTCTCCCTACGGCTAACAGTGTTATTGTCGCTGCTGTTCATGTTCTGGACTCCGTGTACGACCTCCCCTATACCCGGTATGAATATACCAACCTCTTTTTTGTGCTCAATTCCATGCTGAATAGCATGGCCTTCAAGGTATCACGCTACCTCGAGTCTCAAGGGTACCGGAGCATCCCCATTCCCGCTGCGTACCCTCGCGTCAACAAAGAACTGTGTGGGGTGCTCTCCCACCGTCATGCCGCGGTGCAGGCAGGCCTGGGAGAGATGGCTTTGAACAATATGCTGACCACCCCCCAGTTTGGTTCCAGGATGAGGTTGGTCACTATCGTCACAGAAGCGGATCTGGCCCCTGACCAACCCTTCGGGGAGGAGCTTTGTTTGAACAAGAGGGAAGAATGTGAACGGGCCTGTGTTAAGAATTGTCCGGTCCATGCTATCAGCGAAGAGGGTGTAATTGACAAGACCAAGTGCCTGCACTACCAGGAGCAGATTATGCCCTGGAGCGCAGCTGAGTTGAGGTGTGGGGTCTGCATAGCCAGCTGCCCCATAGGGGAGCCCAAGTGGAGAATTCCTTCCGGTAGGCGTTCTAAGAAGGTTCTGGAAATCAAGGAGCGATGGACGGGAGCTCAATGGTAAAAAACTGGCTGTTTTTCGGGATTCAATGGTGCAGGAGAAGCATTATTTAATAGATGAGGTGGATACGAATGTTTACGGAAAAGCTAGCCGAGTTTGTGGTTGAGACCGATTTTGATTCCATCCCCGGGGAAGGCGTGGAGAGGGCCAAGTTTTCCATCTTGGATTGTCTGGGGGTTATGTTGGCCGGTTCCATAGGGCCCGTCGGCAAACTCATAATGCAATTTGCAAGGACAATGGGGGGATCCCCTCAATCCAGCGTCATAGCCGGGGGATTCAGGACTTCTGCACCCAACGCGGCGCTTGCCAACGGCACCATGGGGCATGCCCTTGATTATGATGATGATAGCGACACCACGTATGGCCATCCTACGGTGGCCATCCTTCCCGCCATCCTTGCCCTTGGAGAAGACCGTGCCTCCGGCAGGGACGTCCTGGGGTCATATATTCTGGGCCATGAAGTCGGAGCGAGACTTGGTTCCGTGCTTATCCCTCCCCACTATGAAAAGGGTTGGCATTCGACCTCGACCTTGGGTGCAATCACCGCCGCAGCTGCGAGTGCTAAGATCTTGAA
>DAOVIU010000005.1 GCA_030673585.1 Pseudomonadota bacterium
CGGACTGCCTTCTCTTGCATGTTCAGCCTGCCGGAGCCGGGCCTGCCTCGCGCATTAAATTCTTTGTCCTTGAACTTACGGATTTCCTTCCACCAGGCGAGATTCTTTTTTGAAAAAAGGGGTTAATGCCTTCTCCCGATGAAGGCGTAACCGTTGAGATGATTGGGATCCACAGGAGGTCGGGATGGAGGCTACGGGACGAGAGTTTCGGAGCAATCAATATATCAAGACCGCCCATGTCGGAATCGAATCGACGAATGAAGATGAGAGATAAGATAATCGGAATCATCGGTGGGATGGGGCCGGAGGCGACGGTCGATGTCTTCTCCAAAATTGTAGCCGCTACGCCCAGCCGTAAAGATCAAGATCATCTCCGAGTGATCATTGATAACAACCCCAAGGTTCCAAGCCGGTTCACGTTTATCATGGGAGATGGGGAAGACCCCCTTCCTGTTCTGATTGGGATGGCTGAGAAGCTGGAACGATATGGGGCTGACTTTCTTGTCATCCCATGCAACGCAGCCCATCACTTCTACGATCAGATTCAGGAAAGGGTCGGGATTCCCGTTCTCCACATTGCTCGGGAGACCCGACGTCATCTTGAGTCAATAAATCCGATGCCAGAGAGAGTGGGGTTAATGGCATCGGGTTCCACGGTAAAGTCAGGTGTATATCAGAAAGCCTTCCAGGGCTCGGGGATTCAGCTTGTCCTGCCGGAATCCAAGGATCAACAGATCATTTCCGAGGCGATTTATTCCTTCAAGCAGAGGATAAGGGGGAGAAGGATCAAAAGGGAATTAATGGAAGTTGCCCAGTCCCTTGCGAATGCAGGTGCGCAAGGCATTATCCTCGGGTGTACTGAACTCCCCTTGATTCTCGGAAAAAGCAGAGGCTCACCTATCATCTTTGTTGACGCCAATCAGGTCTTGGCCCAAGCGGCGGTTCGAATGGCGAGGAACAGTTAGAGCATGGTAGACTCCACGGTTTCAGTGCTCAGGCGAAATCTTCCATTTCTCAAGAAGACCGTTTATCTCGACTCTGCCTCGGTTTCCCCCGCACCCTCCTTCGTCCTCCGTAAGGTTGCTCTCTACCATCGTCAGTTCCCCTTCAACTATGGGGTAGGAGTATTTGGGGAAGCGGAGCATTGTAAGGCCGAGGTGGACAAAGCAAGGGGTTCCATCGCGAGGTTGATCGGTGCGCGACCGGAGGAGGTTGTCTTCACCAAGAATACCACTGAGGCGATCAACGTGGTCTCATCGGGGCTCGCGTTTGGTCCTGACGATGAAATTGTGGTTACTGATTTGGAGCATCAGTCCAACCTTATTCCGTGGTTTCGGTTGGGAAGAGAAGCGGGGGTGAAGGTAAAAGTTGTCAAGGCTAACCACGAGGGCCTCATAGATCCTCCGAGGGTCGGCGGTGCCCTCGGCCCAAGGACAAAGCTCGTTGCCATTACCCATGTTTCCAACGTCCTCGGTACCGTTCAACGCGTGGAGGAGATCGGCCGTTTAGTGAAAAAAAGTAAGGCCGTCTTCATGGTTGATGGTGCTCAATCCGTGGGCAGAATTCCCGTCGACGTGGCCAAGATCAATTGTGATTTTTTTGCGGGCTGTGGCAGGAAAGCCCTGATGGGACCGCAGGGCACGGGGTTTCTGTTCGGCAAGAGGGATATGCTCGAAAGGCTAAGGCCGCTCATATTGGGAAGTCGAGCGGCTGATGTAGTCAGTTCTTCAGGGTATCAGCTGAAACCAGTTCCCCTTCGATTTGAAGCCGGAGTAATCAATACGTCCGGTTTCATTGGATTGGGCGCCGCTACCGAGTACTTCCAAAAGGTGGGTTTCAGTAAGATTCAAACCCGATTGCGAAAGCTGACCTCGCTCCTCCTCGAAGGGCTGAAGGGGATCGAAGGCATCAAAATCTATGGAGGCCACTCCGTACATGGGCAGGCCGGAATTGTTTCATGGAATCTGGATAGGTATGAATCTCATGAAGTCGCCCAATCGCTCGGCGAGATGGGAATTCTGGTTGCCTCAGGAGCTCAAGGAAGTCCGCTGGCCATGAAAACGCTGGGCATAAAGGGGGTAGTGAGAACTTCGGTTCATTACTATAACACCGAGAGGGAACTCGGTAGATTTCTTGACTGTCTGAAATCCATGAAATGCAAGGGAGGAAGCAATGATTCAAGAGGTTGACATCAACACGGACATTGGAGAGGGTTTTGGCAATTACGCCATGCCTAACGACGAGGCGATCATGCCGCTCGTCACGTCTGCCAACATCGCCTGTGGCTTCCATGCCGGCGACCCGCTGGTTATGAACAAAACCGTTGCCTTGGCCAAGCAGCACGGAGTCGCAGTGGGAGCACATCCCGGTCTTCCGGACCTCATGGGGTTTGGGAGGCGGGTCATGGAGCTCGCTCCCGAGGAGATCAAAAATTATCTCATCTATCAGGTAGGGGCCCTCAAGGCCTTTGCAGAGGTCCAGGGACTAAAGCTCCACCATGTAAAACCTCATGGAGCTTTTTTTCGAAGCACCAAGGCCAATGAGGCGCAAGCTCGGGCCATGGTGGAGGCATTCCTGGAGATTGACCCAAAACTCATGCTCTACTGCCCTGGCCCACCGGAACTCTACCATCCTCCGCTGGCAAAAGTGGTAGCTGAAATGGGAATGAGGCTCATTCCGGAGTTTTACGCCGACCTGAATTACAAGCCCGATGGCACAATGGTTTCTCCGGGAAAGGGCAAGCGGGTTGAACTAGCCCCATCGGAAGCCGCTCAGAGGGTGCTGGGGTTTTTCAAGGAAGGCAAGGTGACTACCATAGATGGGACCGAACTCAGTTTCGAGGCGTTATCTATCTGTGTCCACAGCGACAGCCCACAGGCAGTGGAATATCTCAAGGCGATGCGTGATGCCTTCAGCGAAGCGGGCATTACCATTAAGACGGTGGAAGGGTAGAATGGAGGCACAGTATCGAATCGCCGGGGATCATCTTCTCATTGTTAAGTACGGCGAGAGTTTCAGTCTCAAGCTCAATTTTAGGGTTCTCATTCTCGCCGAGCGACTGAGAATGATGCGGATCAACGGGGTTAGGGGGCTTACGTCGGCCATCAATTCCTTGATGATTGACTACGATCCTCTCCGTATTTCAGCACAGGACCTCATGAGGGAAGTGGGGCGAGTAGGGGAGGGTGAGGAGGGGGATAAAAAGGTTCTGCGTTCTCGGTTGATCCGCATACCGATAGTCTACGGAGATCGATGGACTCGGGGTTGCGCCGAACAATTTCAAGTACCTCCCAATTTAGAGTTTGTGGCGGAACATAACCGGATGAGCGTCGAAGAATTGGTTCACATTCACTCCACAAGCACCTTTTGGATCCTCTACATTGGGTTTGCTCCAGGACTCCCGGCCTTCGTGCCCATTGATCCCGCTCAAAGGATTACGGCACCCAAGTACCAGGTCCCTCGGACGTGGACACCCGTGGGGACCATAGGAATTGGCGGCATTCTCAATTCTTACTATGTCATGGACACCCCCGGAGGTTTTCAGATGCTCGGGCGTACTCCTCTTCTGGCCTACGACCTGGAACGGAGAAACCCGATTTTTGAGGAGGACATCATTCTCTTCAGACGGAGTGACAGAATCGTCTTCGAACCCATAACACATGAGGAGTATTTGGATATCGAAGGGAATTTTTCCAGCTATCAGTATCAGATTGAAGAGGAAGACTGGACGATAAACCAATTTCCGGATGAGGAGAAAACGGCAGATGTGGGAAGTCATTGAGGGGGGATTGATGACAACGGTGCAGGACCTGGGAAGGCCCGGGTACTACGCGATGGGAGTTTCTCCTTCCGGGGCCTTTGATGCCTTTTCCTTGAAGGTGGGAAATCTTCTTCTCAAGAATGAATTGGGAGAAGCCGGCCTTGAAGTGTTACTCCCCGGGTTGCGGATGAAGGCTCTCTCCGAGATGGCCATAACTATTACCGGGGGAGACCTGTCACCCACGCTGAATGGTCAGCCTGTGCAGATGTGGAGGGTCATTGGGGTGCACAGGGGCGATGTTCTCCATTTTTCCAAATGGAGAACTGGATGTCGTGCTTATATCACCATTTCGGGGGGGATTGACGTTCCGCTGGTTTTTGGGAGCAAATCGACGCTTCTGCAGGGCAAGCTGGGGGGCTACGAAGGGAGGTCATTAAAAGAGGGCGATCTTGTGAAGGTCGGTACTAAGGGGGCATCGCCCTCGGAGCTGGAGGGAAGGAAGGCGGCCCCTCCTCTGGTGAGGCAATTCGGGAAGACATTTGAGATCAGGGTGGTGCGGGGGTTGGAGGATTTCCTCTTTACGCCGGAGAGCATCGAAATCTTCTTCTCCTCCGAATGGAAGGTTTCTCCAAAAGCCAATCGGTTGGGAGTCCGGTATAGGGGTCCACGTCTTAGTTTCAAACCGAGGAGCCAGGCCGTAGACCATGAGGCTGGGTCGGATCCTTCCAATATTTTGGATGACCTTATTCCAACGGGTGGGATTCAGGTTCCAGCGGGACTGGAGCCCACAATCCTCTGTGTGGACGGTCCGAGCACGGGCGGGTATGCGAAAATAGGGACAGTCATCAGCTCCGGCATATCCTGGATAGGGCAGTCGAAGCCGGGCGATAGTACCTTCTTCAAAGAGGTGAGCCTGGATGAGGCTTATCGAATCCTAAAAGAGGAAGAGGGGTTGTTTCACGAGGGTATGGTGATAACGTAGTGGGTAATGTGAGGGAGTTGTTCGGGCTGATGGAGATCGGGAATTTTGACTCCCGGGTAGAGGTGTACCCATGGAGGCTTTAAAGGTAAGTTCAGAAAAATGTTGTGGCTGTCGGATTTGTGAAATGGCTTGTAGCATGGCCAAATTGGGAATCTTTAATCCCAGGAAGGGTTTGCTCCGGGTGGAGATCGATCGCCTTCCCCAATTGGGGACGGACCCATCCCGGATTGATATGCCGATTGTTTGCCCTCAGTGCGACCCAGCGCCTTGCGCCGAGGCTTGCCCAGAAGGGGCTATTGAGAGGGCGGCTTTTGGCGCATTGACCGTGGACGAGGATACATGCACGGGCTGTGGGCTCTGCGTTGATGCCTGTCCTCACGGAGTGATTACGGTAGATCCCCAAGAGGAATTTGCGAGAAAATGCGATCTATGTGAAGGGGATCCCTTGTGCGTAACATACTGTCCCACGGAGGCATTGACGATCTGAAAGGAGACCGGGGCAAGTGAAAACGTTTCAAGGTGGGTATGCGGGTAAGTATTTGAGGATTGACCTATCTCAACGAAGGATCGAAGTTGAAAAACTCGACGAGGGGGTTGCGCGAAAATACTGGGGAGGAAGGGGATGGGGTGCCTACCTCCTCCTAAAGGAGTTGAAGGGGGGAACGGATCCATTTTCTCCCGAGAACAAGGTTCTCTTTCTGACCGGCCCTCTTCAGGGGACCCTTACGCCCTATGCGCCCAAATTCGTGGTGATAACGAAGTCCGCACTATCCGGAACGTTCACCCGTGCCGTGTCCGGAGGGCAGTGGGGACCAGAGCTGAAGTTTGCGGGTTACGATGGAGTTGTCGTTGAGGGAGTATCCTCAAAGCCGGTCTACATCTTTATCGACGACGACAACGTAGAAATCCGTGATGCGACACATCTCTGGGGAACGACGACGGGCGAAACGGAAAAGGCGATTAAGGAGGAGTTAGAGGATAAAACGGTTAGGATCGTTTCCATCGGTCAAGCCGGGGAGAGGAGAGTTCGGTTTGCCAATGTTATTCACGAATCGAGGGCAGCCGCCAGAGGTGGATCGGGTGCGGTCATGGGGTCGAAGAACCTGAAGGCCATCGCCGTCAGGGGCACGAAGGGTACAGAAGTGGCGGATTTGGACCGATTCAAAACGCTGCTGGCTGAAACATATGAGGCAATCAAGAACGACCCGGCTTCACCCGGAAGGATCAAGTATGGGACAACGGGCAGCGTGGCTATTGTTCACGAATTGGGTGTCATGCCCGTAATGAATTACTCAAGAGGCGTTTTTGAGGGGATCGAGGGATTAACTGGGGAAACGATGCGTCAGAAGATCGTGATCCACGATGAATCGTGTTTCGGGTGTCCCCTTCCCTGTGGGAAACTGAGCCTTATCAAAGATGGACCCTATGCCGGTACTGTTCTTCAAGGCCCCCAGTATGAGAGTATCGGGCTTTTGGGAACGAATTGCGGTGTGTCGAGTATTGAAGCCGTGGCAAGGGCAAATTATCTCTGCAACGAGTACGGGATGGATACCATCTCAACGGGGAATGTAATCGCCTATGCCATCGAATCCTCCCAAAGGGGATTTCTCACCAAAGGGGATACGGACGGGGGAGAGATGAGATTTGGGGATCCTGACCTTGTTCTCAGTCTGGTCAATCGGATCGCGGAAAGGGAGGGGTTGGGTCATAGGCTGGCGGAAGGAGTGAGGGCCTTTTCCCGCGAGTTGCGGAAGGATGCCGAAAAATGCGCCATGCACAGCAAGGGACAGGAGTTTGCTTCCTTCGATCCCAGGGGTGTGGTTGGGATGGGACTCCTCTACGCGACGGCGTCACCAGGGGCCAATCATTCCTACGGTCCCACCTTTCGAGGGGAAATGAAAGATCCGTTTACCGCCAAGGGGAAGGCGAAAATCTGTGTGGAGAACCAGAATTCCTACTGCCTCATGGATTCCCTGATCTACTGCTCTTTTTCCCGTTATGGAATGAATAACGTTTCGCGTTTGCAGCTATTCTCAGCGGTAACAGGGTGGAACTACTCTCAGGATGAGGTTGAGCACCAGGCCCACCGCATCTACACCGCGGAGAGGCTTTTCAACCTGCGAGAGGGATTTGGGAGGGAGGATGACACCCTGCCTTTCAGATCCTTGGCTGAACCAATGCCAGATGGGCCCGCGGAAGGGAAAGTGGTCCCTCTGGAGGAAATGCTTCCGGAATACTATTCACTGAGAGGGTGGGACGAGTCGGGTAAACCCACGAGGGAAACGCTGGAGGATTTGGGTTTGACCGAGTTCATGCATGTGCTCTGAGACGTTGCGGATTTTTCCCCTTCTGGAACAACCTATGATTTATCATCGATCTTCTCAGAACTTCGATCCGCGGATGAGTTCATACGAATGATTTCCTTGCTGCGGATTTACCTAACTCCAGCCTTTCCTTCCTCCATAGTGATGGCAAAGACCTTTCTGACCTCGCGAATTTTCGAGCTCACGTCTTGTTCCACCAGTAATTCCCACGCCGTGGGGAATAGTCGGAAATTCAAGGTAATCTTGATCAGGTCGATTGATTCCTATTTCGGAAATGTTCAGCCCCGGCCGGCCATAAGCTATTGCATTTTCTATGCGAGAAAACCCGCGACGTTAGAAAAGTGGTCCCGCATAGATGTTTGTGTTGAAAAAGGTCTTTCTGGCGGTTTATATTTACCAAAGTAAATTATTCCGAGATGGCCTGAAGGTGTTCGAATCAGCTCCGGGCCTTTCGGGTGATAAACGTGTGCACCTTTGATATTGTAAAGACTTTGAGGTGAGGAGGTGAGGTGATGGAGGAGAAGTCTCACTTGATCGAATTCTACGGGACGGAGTGTTCCCACTGTCGCTCCATGGAACCGCTGATCGCTAGACTCCAGGATGAACAAGGGATTAGCATCCAGAGGCTTGAGGTTTGGCATAGCGAGGAGAACGCCAGGCTGATGAGGGAATATGACAAGGGATACTGTGGTGGCGTCCCCTTTTTCTACAACACGAAAACGGGAAAGTGGCTCTGCGGGTCCGCCAGCTATGAGAATCTGAGGGATTGGACCATGGGTGAATAATCGGTCCCTTGTCCGAAGGAGAGGATACCATGATCGAGAAATTCGATCCCCTTAAGGGGAAGATGCTGAGGATACTCCATCCGGACGGACGATGCGAGGAAAAGCTGAAGCCTGATTTGACCGACGATACGGTCAAAACCCTCTATCGCGAGATGGTTTTCATTCGGCAAACTGATAACAGGGCGTTGGCCCTTCAACGGCAGGGGAGATTCGGAACCTATGCTCCCTGCCAGGGGCAGGAGGCCGCTCAGGTGGGGAGCGCCTTTGCCCTTGAGGAGAATGATTGGATCTTCCCCTCCTTCCGGGAAACGGGGGCCTGCTACATGAGGGGAGTTCCACTGAAGGACATCTTCATATACTGGATGGGAGACGAACGAGGACAACGGGTTGCGGAGAATGTACGCGTGTTTCCCGTGTCCATCCCCGTTGGAAGTCACCCGCTGCACGCGGTCGGTGTGGCATGGGCTGCTCAATTGCAAGGTGAAGGGATCTGCACGATGGCCTATTTCGGTGATGGGGGCACCTCCGAGGGGGATTTTCACGAGGCCATGAACTTCGCCGGGGTCTTGCAGGCGCCTGCCATTTTTTTCTGCCAGAACAACCAGTACGCGATTTCAGTTCCCCGAAAGAAACAGACGGCTGCAAAGACCCTAGCACAGAAGGCTGTCGCCTATGGGTTTCCCGGTATTCAGGTCGATGGGAATGACCTCTTCGCCGTCTATACGGCCACAAGGGAGGCCAGGGACAGGGCCGTTTCGGGCAAGGGACCTACCATGATCGAGGCGGTTACCTACCGCTTCGGTCCCCACACCACGGCTGACGATCCAACCAAGTATCGGAACGATGAGGAGGTGGAGGAGTGGAAGCCCCTGGATCCCCTGGTCCGATTGCAGAGGTATCTCCAGGGAAAAGGGCTATGGAATGAGGAGTGGGAGGCCCAGATCACGGAGGAGGCTAAAAAAACCATAGATCAAGTGGTCAAGGAGGCAGAGGCTATCGCCGCGCCTAAGCCCGAGGAATTCTTCCACTATGCCTTTGCGGAGATGACGCCCATCCTGAAGGAACAGATGGACGATTTTCTGGCCTTCGTACAGGAGAAGGGGGATTGAGATGGCGAAGAGGAATATGGTAGAGGCCATCAACAGGGGTTTAATGGAGGAGATGGAAAGGGATTCCTCCGTGATGGTCCTGGGTGAGGACGTGGGTAAAGAGGGAGGGGTCTTTCGCGTGACCGATGGGCTGCAGACAAAATTTGGGCCTAAACGGGCGGTGGATACGCCATTGGCTGAGTCGGGGATCGTCGGGGTGGCTCTCGGTCTGGCAGTCAAGGGGTTCAGGCCCGTGGCAGAGCTTCAATTCATGGGGTTTCTCCCCCCTGCAATGGATCAAATCATTTCCCACATCTCTAGGATCCGCAATCGCTCCAGGGGAAGGTACACCTCCCCCATGGTAATCCGAATGCCCTATGGCGGTGGAATCCATGCGCCTGAGCATCATTCGGAGAGCATTGAGGCCATGCTGGCCCATATACCCGGGATCAAGGTGGTGATTCCCTCTACCCCTTACGACGCGAAGGGGTTGATTGTTTCCGCGATCAGAGATCCGGACCCCGTGATCTTTTGCGAGCCCAAGCGGATTTACCGGGCCGTCAAAGAGGAGGTTCCCGATGGGGAGTATACGGTCCCCATTGGAGAAGCCAAAGTGGTTCGAGATGGGGATGATGTGACGGTGATCAGTTGGGGGGCCATGGTCCGAGAGGCCCTCCGTGCGGCCGAGATGACCAAGGACGTGGGGGTCAACGCAGAAGTCATTGACCTAAGAACGGTTTCCCCTCTGGACGATGAAACGATTTTGACATCGGTTAGGAAGACGGGAAGGGTAGTGATCGTCCACGAGGCAGTGAAGACGTGCGGCCTCGGGGCCGAGATTATCGCCAGGATAAACGAGAAGGCGTTGCTGTCTCTGGAAGCGCCCGTGGAAAGGGTGACGGGGTTCGACACGGTCTTTCCGCTGCATAAATTGGAAAACCACTACCTGCCTGGGCCCGATCGAATCCTGAGGGGAATCCGGAAGGTAATGGCATTTTAAGGAGATATCCATGGCGTACGAATTCAAGCTACCCGATTTGGGCGAGGGTTTAACCGAGGGTGAGATCGTCGAGTGGTTGGTAAAGGAGGGAGAACCCATTGAAGAGGGCCAGGTTTTCGTCAAGGTGGAGACCGACAAAGCCGTCCTTGAGATACCATCACCTCGGAAGGGAATGGTGCTTCGAATAGGAGCGGCCGAGGGAGATACCGTTCAGGTGGGAGAGGTCATCCTCGTGATCGGGGAGGAGGGGGAAAAACCAGAGCCCGTGACGAAACCCGTGGAAGCTGGAAAGCGACCATCGGTAGGAGTGGTTGGGGTGCTGGAGGAGGCCCCGGAAGAGGCCGAGGTGAGAGAGGAGGGGGTTCGCGCCGAGGTGGCGCCTGCGCGTCCAGGGAAGAGGGTTGAGGTTCTTGCGATGCCAGCGGTGAGAAAGCTGGCCAGGGAGCTGAATGTCGACCTCACCGAGATCGAGGGATCGGGGCCTCAGGGCCGCATCATCAAGGAGGACGTGCAGAAGGCCTCGGGGGAAAAGGAGGAAAAGCCTCCTGAGAAAGCCGTTAAGGCGGCACGAAAATACGATATGTACGGTTATGTGGATAGGGTGCCGCTGCGCGGGATGCGAAAGACCATTGCTCGGGCAATGGTGAGATCCAAATATACCGCCCCGCATGTGACGGCCACGGATGAGGCGGATATCACGAGACTAGTGGATTTGAGGGAGAAGGAGAAGGAGAAGGCGGCAAATAAGGGCATACACCTCACGTATCTTCCCTTCGTGATCAAGGCGGTAGTGGCGGGCCTTCAGGAACACCCCTACGTGAACGCAACCCTTGATGACGAAACCGAGGAGATTATCCTCAAAAAATATTTTAGCATCGGAGTGGCCGTGGACACGAAGGACGGCCTCATGGTGCCCGTGGTGAAAAACGCCCAGGATAAGAGTATCCTGCAGCTGGCCGACGAATTAACAAAGCTTTCGGAGAAGGCTCGCTCGAGATCCATTGACCTGGCTGACTTGAAGGGGGGGACCTTCACCATTACCAACTACGGTGCGGTGGGCGGGATCTACGGGACTCCCATTATCAATTATCCCGAGGTGGCCATCCTCGGTCTGGGAAAGATTCAGGAGAAACCGGTCGTGGTGGGAGGGAAGATCGAGGTTCGAAAAATACTTCCCCTCTCCCTTTCGTTTGACCATCGGGTCGTGGATGGAGCGGAGGCGGCCAGGTTTTTGAATACCGTTATCGACCACCTGGAGGACCCCGATCTCATTCTCCTGGAGGCTTAAGTTGGCTTGCCTCCCAGCATTACTCTTACTCTACCTTCTCAAACTGATCCTTTGAGGCCCCGCATACCGGGCAGACCCAGTCCTCAGGAATGTCTTCAAAGGAGGTTCCGGGGTTTACCCCATTATCGGGGTCTCCTTGCTCCGGGTCGTACAAGTAGCCACAAACTGAACATTGCCATTGTGTCATTTTTCTCCTCCTTTCCGATGTTATTTGCCTTTCCTCAGCAGATATTCACAATCGAGCTTTCCGGTTTCCATCTCTACATAGCGCTCGATAATCCATTTTTTTCACGAAGCCTCAAGGACAGCTCTTGAATCGTTTTGAAGGCCTTTTCCACCGTCTTTTCACCATCGGGGTTCACCAGACAACACGTGGCAGGTGAGAGCATGCTCCTGGAGAGAAGGAATTCACGGTCGATGCCTTCCTTTGAGAGGGAGGCCCACAGCTGGACCAGGCGGTCTTCAAGGGAATCTAACTCCTCCTTTTCAAAGAGTTCGAAGTTTGTGGGCACAATACCCCATACAATGATCCCTCCCCGGTCCAAGAACGTGCGGATGGAACTAGCATAGGCGACAAACACCTCCCCATTTGCATACACATCCAGAGACAGAACGTCCAGATCCAGGCTCAGTAAAAAGTCCCAATCCGGATTACCGCAGAGATGAACGCCGCGAGGCCGTTCGATCAGGGAGAAGAAAACCTCCATGTCGCCTTTTGCAGCCACATCCCCATACCCGGACAGAGCGCTGAACAGATACTGAAGCCCCGGTTCGTCGATGAACATGAAGGCGTTGATATTGAGCTTTTTCAGCCTATCCAGTTGTACGTTTGCCCTTTTGGCCATGAACTCGATCATGAAGGGACGTATGGTATCGTTGAAAAGAATGGGACGGTCATCCTGATCCAAAACATTGAACCCGAAGCTGATGGGTCCTTCAATTTGCCCTCGTATGGCCGGGCGATCCGAGAGCTCCAGGCCGAGGAATCGATGGTAGACGACCGAGTAGGTGTTGCTGATGTCAAAATACTCCGGCTCATCGAAGTGGACCATGGTCTCCTCGAACTCATCGATAAATTTTTCCATGGAAAAACGCAAGGTGCGCTTTTCCAAATCGAGTACAATGCCGGGAAAGCCCTCCGAGGCCTGGACGTACATGTCCTCGTAGTAGCTAAGGTGAGGCAACTGGGGCCAAAAAGGCACGTCCATGGAGAGGGCCAGCTCCAGGGCTCGATCCGCATCCTTATGCGGCATAACTGCCATGGCAGTCGTAAGCAAATTACCAGGAATACCCATGATTCTGGAATTCCTCGAGGCCTGTTAGGGGGAGTCGTTTTGCCAAAAGGGCCTGCACCACTGGGTGAAGGCCCTGCATGTGATTTATCATGCTTCTAATTGAGAGGTGGAGTTAGTTCGTATACGTACGAACACCTTCAACTTTGGTCCTGGCGCAGGGCTGCCAGCTCCCTGCCCAGAGAGGCGAGATGGCCCATTTCCTCCTTGATGATAGCGTCGATCCTGTCCTTCCCCAATCTCTCGGGAACCAGCTCCTTCATGCCCAGGTAGAAAACGATGGAGTCCTTTTCCATCCCCATAGCCGTCTGAAGGATATTCTCCATGGTCTCTTTCCCGGTGAAGAGCTCGGCCGGATCCGCCTTCACATCAAAGACGTGGCCGTCCGCCATTGCCCTCAGATAGAGAGCTGCTTGATCATCCGGATCGAATACCGTTGTCGCCCGTTCCGCATCGGTCAAATTTGCCCTCATGGACGTGAAGATCTTTTCGTGTTCATCTTCCATGGCGGCGAGATGAACCAGCAATTGCCGGTTCCGTGACTCCACAGTTGCCTCTGCTGCTCGGCGGTAAAATCGCGCCCCATTCCTCTCGCTCTCTTAAATCATTTTGAGAATCTCGCCCGCGTTGAATGGCGTGCTAATTGGTGATTTCCTCCATTTAAAGGATCCAG
>DAOVIU010000120.1 GCA_030673585.1 Pseudomonadota bacterium
CAGTACGGTGAGCGTATCTCCAGGATGAATCCCCAGCTGACTTATGTGGTTCCGGAGGCCCCATCCCCCTGTTACGTTCACGACCCTAACACTTTTATTGATTCGTATTCGTTCAAGAGGAGCAATCATCTCTTTTCCTCGCTCTGAGAGGGTGAATCCGCTGGGTTACATGAAATTCTCATCGCCTCGGATTTTCACGGCACTGGTCACAGATGCCGAAAATTTTGAGGGTGTGGGATTTACCATCGAAATCCATCTCCCGACAGACTTTTTCCTTCAGCTTTTCCAGTTGTCTATGGGTAAATTCTATGACCCTACCGCAATGTTCACATACCAGGTGGTCGTGGTGCTGATGGCCTAAGACATGTTCGAAGTGCAGAGAGTCTCTCCCCAAGTCGACCACTTCCAATAAGCCGCATTGCACCAAAAGGTCCAGAGTTCGATAGATGGTCGCTCTCGAAGCTCTCTTTCTGCTCTTTCTGATGGAGGAAAGGAGTTCCTCGGCCTCGAAGTGGTCGTGGCGTCGAAAAGTCTCTTGTAGGACGATATCTCTCTCGGGGGTGAATTTCAGCCCGCGGGAGACCAGGAAATTTCTGAATATTCTCTCCTCGGTTCTCATGGCCAAACAAATTGAAATTGAGATTCAATCTCATTAAATACACAAACTACTATAAAAAGTCAATAGGGTTTACTAGTGCCGAGGAAATTGGCAGGAAGAGATTCCCGTTCGCTACAATCCGGACTGGTAAGGTCCCTACCCTTGGCAGGGAGAATTTTTAAGCGGGAGCATATGGAGGAGCCAAGGTGTGATCCGTCCGCTCGCCTCTCAGGGTCAAAGGACTTTCTTGATCATCTCCTCCAGCTTGGATTTGGAAACGGCCCCAACGATCTGGTCGAAGACCTGCCCATCTTTAAAGAGAATGAGCGTGGGAATTCCCCTGATTCCATATTGGCTCGGTGTTGCGGGGTTTTCGTCCACGTTCATTTTGGCCACTTTCACCTTTCCCGCATACTCCTTCGCTAACTCCTCTATAACCGGTGCGATGACCTGGCATGGACCGCACCACGGAGCCCAGAAATCCACCATTGTGGGAATATCGGATTTCAGAATTTCGGGTTCGAAATTTCCATCAGTTGCGTGAAACAGTACTTCCTCACCCATAAAAACCTCCCTCTTCAAGTCGTTTTGTCGCTTTCCGATACCCCGGATGTAGGAAATCCAGGCCCGGCAGACCACCGGGGAATCTCAACTTCAGGTAAACGGCCCGGGCCCGCAAGATGGCGCAGAGCCGGTAGAGCTGCTATCCGAAGTCTGATGGGAGCTAAACACGGACATCAACCGGGTGACCTTGGGGCTCTTGCAGGGCGGACAGTGCAAGCCCTCGTCGTTCTCCGAAGCGCTTCGGATCATTTCAAAGGCCTGTCCGCATTCATCGCATCGATATTCGTATATTGGCATAAAACCTCCACTATCTAAGTTCCCTTTTCGCGTCGATCCTCGACATCGCAGCGGCTCGACAGTCACGTTCTAATGCCGAGCTTGGGGAAAACGTATATATTTATGAGGAGCCACGCCCCGACGATGGAAAGGATAAAAATCAGTTTCAGCACAACGAACCTCCGCATATTCTGTCTTCGATATTCCACTATAATATAGGCGTTGGTAGGCAGTTTTTCAAGGGAAGAGGGTTGAAACTTTCATGGGTTTTCGACACCGGCCTTGTTCACGATGGAAATCTGCGGCTCGGGGGTGAGTTTAAAGTGAAGGATTCAAAAATACGGGGAGTCATCAATGGAGAAATGAATTGACTTAGCCTCATCCAAATAGTACTAAACTGAGGTAAAAAGACCTTTTAGGGGAAGGAAAATGTCTGAACTGATTCGATTTGGCGTGTCCATGGATAGCCGCCTCCTCTCCCGTTTCGATCAATTGATAGCTGAGAAGGGGTATGCTAATCGCTCGGAGGCCATTCGGGACCTTATCCGAGACGAACTGGTCGAACAATCGTGGGAGGAAGAGGAGGGGGAGACGGTGGGAACCATCACGTTGGTCTATGACCATGAGATGCGCGATCTCACGGAAAAGCTCATTGACTACCAACACCAAGTTCACGGTGCGGTGATATCGTCGCTCCATGTCCATCTCGATGAGCACAACTGCCTCGAGGTCCTGGTGGTTAGGGGGAAGGGACGGGAGATTAAGAAGGTGGCCGACAGGTTAATCGGAACAAAAGGGGTTAAACACGGGAAATTGGTCACCACCACAACGGGTAGGGATATCTACTGAAAAGGTTTGGTATAATTGCCCACCAATATGGCCCCCTCCGCGGGATCAGGATTTTGCCAGAATCCCCAATTTCCCATTCGCCATCCTGTATATGCGGTGTGTGGTTCTGGTCAAAATCTCTCTGTCCTGGGAGATGATCATGCAGGAAGCAGGAGAGCGGTTGAGCACCTGGATGATCCTCTCCGTTGTCTCCTCATCGAGCCCGGATGTGGGCTCATCCAGGAGTAAAATGTCCGGTTTCATGGCCAGTACCGTTGCAAGGGATATGAGTTTTTTTTCCCCTCCCGAGAGCTTATAGGTCACCCTGTCTTCGAAACCGACAAGTCCCAACGCCTCCAGTGTTTCCCTTACGATTTTCGATGCCTCCTCGTGTCGTTTTCCCAGATTGAGGGGCCCAAAGGCAATGTCTTCGGAGACCGTTGGGCAGAACAATTGATCGTTTGCATCCTGAAAAAGGAGGCCGATCCTTTCTCGGACTTCCCGGTAATCGGCGTCCTCGTGAATCCTCTTCCCGAATATCTCTATCTCCCCCTTTCTCGGTTTCAGGAGCCCGAGGATAACATGGAAAAGGGTTGTCTTTCCGGACCCGTTTGGCCCCGTAAGCCCAACCCTATCTCCCTGGGAGAAGGTCAAACTCAGTTTTTTCAGGACATCGTGGTTGGAGTCATAGCCAAAGGTGATGTCCCGTAGCCTTATGAGAATAGTCCTTTCACCCATTGAAGGAAGCCCAAAGCCACTATGGAGAGGATCATGATAATGGACAAAATGAGATCTCCTCTCTTCAAGCTGAAATGATCCAATACCCAGAATTTCCCCTTAAACCCCCTGCAGAGCATGGCATCATAGACCCTCTCTGAACGATCGTAACTCTTGAGCAGCATCATTCCCACCAGGTGGGAGTACGCCTTGTAAGTATGCAAATCGCTCCTGGGATGAAAACACCTGACTTTCATGGCGCTGAGCAACCTCACATATTCGAGGTAGATCACATGGATATACCGATAGGAGAAAAAGAGCAGCTGAACTAACTTATCCGGAACATGGAGATGGCGTAAGGCGTGTGCCAGGGTGAATATAGGCGTCGTTCCCAGAAGGGCGATACTGGCAAGAATGATGGTGTTGGATTTTATGGTGATTGAAAGGGCATATCGAATCCCCGCCACGGTAGCTCTCAGTGGGCCCAATGAGAAAAGGGTAGTTCCCGGATAGCTGAAGGGCAATAATATCCATAATAAGAGGATGAACCCGTTGACCAGCAGTAAGCGCCTCATAATCTTCGTCAATGGTAGGCCGGAGACAATGACGCAGCATACCGAAAGCGAAAGGGCCAAGAGAAGCACCTCCGTCCGATCCGCAACGGCTACGACAATCGAGAACAATGTGGCAACGATTATCTTGACCCTTGGGTCGAGATCATGCATGATGGAATTGCCCGATGAAAACTCCTCAGCTACCATGTAATGGTTCCTCCACCTTCCTTCCCCTTCTGCTTCTGAAATAGAGGATGATGCCCATGATGCCGAAGATCAACCCGATTCCCCCCATCACGCCGATGAATGAGACACCCTCGTTTTGTTGTTTTACGAGGAGGGTCCTGATGGGTTTCAATTTCTTTTCCAGAGCCTCCTCAACCACGGTCCGGATCCCTTCCATTTCAAGACGGGTCAGCCGATGGGTAGAGGTCCCTTTTTCCCCTTGAAAAACCGTTTCTCCGGCCTGGTGAGGATCCGAGTTACCCGCTCTCCCCTCCGTTCCACCCGGTAAATCCCGTGCGGGGATAATGTATTCGTCTCTATGACCCATGCCCGCGGTGAGTACGATCCTTAAATCCATCTCTTTTGGGGGTTTGAAGGAAAACTCGCCGTTTTCATCGGTTCTTCCCTCAAGCAATTTCCCCCCAAACTTGTCGAACACCTCAATCCGTGAATTCCGGCATTTCTTCCCATCGCTTAAATAGCATTCCGTAAAGACCGTGTTCCCCTCTGCGTAAGCGAAAAGCACGACCCTGTGTGCCAATGTCTGGGAAGCGGCGGCAAATACAACCAGGATAAGAAGAATCACAGGAGGCCAGGGAATTCGTGATAGCCGACTTGCTCTCAATGGGCTATCTGTTGGCATGTGCGACCCCTAAGAGCTCTGGTTTGAGTTTCCTCAGGAACCCCGCCGAGAAGAGGGTTATAAGGCCTTCGATGATCATGACGGGCAGATGGGCGATGAGTACGACCTTTGCTACCCCTATAAAGGGATTTCCCGTAGAGACCAGTGAGATAGCGACCATGAGGCTGCCCAAAAGAATACCGAAAAACCCACAGGCAAAAGCGGCTCCCATTGAAATCATTTTATTTGTTCCTTTTACCGCGCGAGCGAAAAGGAAAAAGCAGATGGTGGCGGGAAGGGCCATATTGAAAGTATTCACCCCAAGGCCCGTAATGCCGCCAAACTGAAAGAGCAGGGCTTGGAGAAAGAGGGCGATCAGTATTGCCGGAAAGGCCGGCCATCCCAACAGTAATCCCGTCAGTCCATTGAGAACGAGATGGATGCTCGATGGCCCTATGGGAATATGAATCAGTGAGGCCACGAAGAATGCGGAGGTGAGGATTGCAACTTTGGGAACCCTATCATAATCCAATTTCTTCAGGCCAATACCACAACCCGCGGCCGTGAGGGCCGCCCCTGTGACTAGCACGGGTGCGGATAAAACGCCCTCGGAAATGTGCATTCCCCTTCCTCCTATTTCATGTCGTGCACCCTTACCCAGAGCACGGCCCCCATTTCAACGGGCTTCCCTTGGCCGCTGTATTTTATCCTACTTTTGCCCGTGTTCAGGGCGGCAAATGCCCACCAGCCGGCTTTTGGCATGGCATAGGTGAACACGCCATTGGGGTCGGCTTTGATCACCTGGGTGATCATGGGCCCCGCTGGGGCTTTGATGCTCCCGTCTCGATTGTAGTATTCCACTTCCACTTGAGTGCCGGGTGCTGGCTTACCATTGACCTTTACGATCCCCTGAAAGACGTTGCCGGTCCAGAGCCCGTATGGCCTGGTGAGGGGTACGATTTCCGTTCTTAATCCCACTTCCTCATCCCAGCCATCCTCCACACCCAATGAGTTGACCACAACCTTGGTGTACTGAACGATAAAGCAGTCTTCCGCAGGCTCCCCCAGTATGGCTTTGGTTACACGTAAAAAGTATGGTCGC
>DAOVIU010000123.1 GCA_030673585.1 Pseudomonadota bacterium
CCTACCGAATTCTCCAGGGAGGGTTTAGCCGTCATAAAGATTACCGAGGTATCGGGATGGATGCTTTTGATTACCTTTAGGAACTCCAAACCCGTCATATCGGGTAGCTCAACCTCAACCACGGCAATATTATAGAAGAACTCCTTGACCTTGTCTATTGCCTCCCTCCCATTTGGCGCTACATCGGTAAAATACCCTGTCTCCTGGAGCTTTTCCATCAAGGTCCGGCGAACCGCCTCGTCCTCGTCGACAACCAGGGCGTTCACCCTCTTTCCCTTATCCCTTTCGTCCTCCATATCCGACTCCTCACTCGCTTATTGGACCGACTAAGACATCCTTAATTTTTTCCCTACTTTTCCCCAAAAGTCAAATTATTTTCTACCCAACCTGCCCCGAAATATCGCTATCGACGATGTTATCGACTATGGACTTGATAACTCCGAGGAAGATCTCCCTGGGAATATCTACCGTTTTCATCTCAGCGTAGATCCGATCGCACAGTTCCGCTGCAACTCGCTCCCGATCCCCCATTTGCGCGAAACGCTTTATCACCTCTTGCCTCAGTTGTTCGGCGGCACGCATCGTCTTTGAGATAAAATCCCTTCCGTCCTCACCCAGAAAGATCCCATTTCGAGGGGCACAGAGGATTTCAACCTCATAGTGGTTGAGCTTTGCCAGGGACTTCTGAAATTGGGCGAAGTTTTCATTCCCGATGGGATAGATGGTTCCCTTTTCATTGGAAATTCCCGCGGCATCCGAGGCGAAGAGGGCCTTTATCTTACCCACGTAGGCTGCAATGGAACACGAACTATGCCCCGGGACCTCTATAAACTCGGCGATGACCCCATTGCCCAAATCAACCCTGTCTACCGGGATGGTGTCGAAATCCAAGTTGAGTTCTGCCGCCTCCCGCTGCATTCCATAATATTCGATCATTTTCCGATTGAGATCCCTGATGAAATGGATCGCCTTCTCCTTTCCGTAGATTTCCTTGGTCCTGACCGACGCCAACACCTCTATCTGAGGCAACCTCCTCTTAAAGAAAGGTACTATTCCGCAATGATCGAAATGGGAATGGAGGATGAGGAACTTGGTGATTTTCGATTCATCGACTCCCCTCTCCTCCAACTGCCTTAGCAATGTCGGTACTACGTAGCTCATTCCCCCTTCGACGAACATGTACTCCCTTCCCTTTAAGAGGTACACGCACATGTCGGCCGTTCCTAAATACTCGATCTCCTCGCTCACCCTTTGAGGTTCCCTTACCCACATCATCGACCCCCTTGAAGGGATCTCTCCTGCTCCAATAATCTCAAAGCCTCCATTCTTTTGCCCAGTTGATTCGTCAGGATCTCAATTTCTCGGTCGATTCCCTCGAGCTCCCGCTTCTCTCGAACCACCGGATGTCCCATTGCCCTTTTCTTGATTATGTAGATCCTCTTCTTTTCCCTTTCTTGCCTCAATTCCTCCAGCCTTTCCTCCAGCCCAATTATCGAACCCCCAACCTCTTCAATCTCCTCTTCGAGCCGCTCTTCTTTCAAAGCTCCCTCCTCCTCCCCTTCCTCTACCTTTGTAACGGCCCTGACGGAGGGTTTAGATCGGGGCTGTTTCTCTACCCTGGTGGGTGGGATTCGGTAGATTTTCATATCCTCCCTGTAGTGGAGGGGCACCTTGTTGAGGTCATCGACGATATGAATCGTGCCCGTTCTATCCCGCCAACTATAAATCTCCATTTGTGCATGGGCAAGGGCAGAAAAGAGTATGGTGAATACCAGGGGAATGATGGCCTTGTTTATGATGGCAACCCCCTTTTTCCTCTCCATCGATGGTCTCCCTTCCCCCAGCCTCCATCCCACGGGCAAACTTCACCCCAGATCCCTTCGACCTATCAGTCTCCTCCACCTCTTCTTCTGGGACACCCTCTTCTTCTCTTCCCTTCGCTTCAGCTTCTCCCCGGGGGGGCCCTTCGGGGAAATTCTCATCTTAACGGGTTTATTGAGCTGTACCAGCCTTTCCTGGAGCCGCTGAAAAGCCCTCCTCCTATTTACGGCCTGATAACGCGATTCAGTGGCCGTCACCATCACACCAGAAGGGGGGTGTTTCAACCGCACGGCGGTCTCCTTTTTGTTCTTCCTCTGACCGCCAGGGCCCCTTGACCGATAGTACTCGACCCGAACCTCTCCATAGAGGGTTTTTAGATCGGTTGCATATCCCTTCTTCCGTGATTCGTCGGTCGTTAACCCCGGCCTCCTTTCCCTCGAGATTCCTCAAAATCCCGCTATCTGGGGCATCAGCTTAATCCCCTTATCTCCCTGTTGATCTGTCCTAAACGAGTGGTGATGGCCGCCTTAATTTCCCTGCACCGGAGGATAAGGGATTGGAAATCCCGAACTTTCTCCATATCCTCCAATTTCTTGAGTATGAACTCCAACGCCTCCTTTTCGGCATTCCTTTTTGCGATTGCGAGCCCCTTCCTATACTCCTCCTCGATTCTTTTGGGATCCATCTTCCTTTCCCCTTTTCGAGAAATTCAACCAGATTTCGATAAAACCTTCCTTCTCCCTATTGGCCTCGCCTCTTACGCCTGATTCCCTCCCCTATTTTGCCCACAAAATGAATGAGAAGCAACACTCCAACTACCAAGAGGATCAGGGATAGAATGAAATTAACGTAGTCCCTGGCACCAATGGATAGTACCTTTAACCCGATGAAGATGGAAACAATGGACACAGAGGCGATCAGACAGTGCCCGAGCCACCAAAGGAAAGCCTTCACTATGTCCCCACGTTTGACTCTTTCACCGAATCGCTGGGAAATGTCTGCCCATTTATTTCTCAACGGACTTAAAGAGCTCCACCTGTTCCCGCAAGACCTTGTTATCTTCCCTCAATTTTCGGTTTTCCGCCGCAATGGCGTGAAGCCTTTTCTCCAAGTCTCGGAACCGGGGAAGTCGCATATAAACGTAATAGGAAGAGGCTACCAATAGCAGCGCTACGACGGATAGCACAACCTCCGGTATCCCCAACTCGCCTCTGAGAACCACAATGTAAACAACAAGGGCTATGAGGACTGCTCCCAGAATAAAACCGATATAGATAATCCCCTCTCTCTTCATCCTTCGTACCCCCAATGGCCGGAATCATTCCATGAACCAAAGGCCCTTACCGGAAAAGATGCCGCTCCCCTCCTCGAAGCATCCACGATCAACTCCGGAAGGACCACCTCCTTCAGGCGTAGCGGGGCAATATCCGGTCCTTCAGGCCAACGGTGAAAAGGGGAGTCGATATATGTCCCCATGTGCCCAGGCTCGTCACCATATTCACCCTGGTCACCTCTAAGGTACCTCCCCTGTAAAAGGCCATGGATTGTTCGCAATCAAAGAAACGCTCTATCTTCGGCTTGGGAAAGGATCTAAACAGGGTCATTTTCTCCTCAATGGTGTGACTGAGGTCCAGGAATTTCATGACGAACCTTTCCCCTCATGGAGGGTAGGAATACCTCCACCTACCCGCAATCCCCCCAGCGTATCCCAAGACTCCATACCACCCTTTCCCCATGAAGTCAATCCACGAAGGATGGGGGTTATGGCAGACCGAAGGACCAAGCCGAACGGAAGGGAAAGGCCGGGGCTCTTAAAATCCCAGACGTTCTGCTTGAGGCCCACACAGAATCTGCTATAATATATGGGAAATGAAAAGGGGAAGGAAAAAGAATTCGAATATGGCGTTCTTGGATGTGGTGGAATCCCATCGACTGAAATACTTCTCCAATGGGATCGCGGTATCATCAGATAATTTTGCATATGGCTATGAGGAATTGCCCGCCTTCGACTACAAAAGGGATCTGTTCGACAAGCTCGCCCCTGAGGACAAGATCGCCCTAAGGATCCTCGATGCCGGGATGGTCGGCATAACGACCTCTCAGCTTCTCATGGATTCGCAGATAAACCATTACTCCACCCAGGAAAATGTGTTCTTGGCCATTGAGCGATTAACTGCGCACTACAGGTTAGAGACTTTCTTGACCCAGAAGGCGATCGTCGAAAATGGGAAACGGAAGATAAAACTCATCAAGGCCTATCGCCTCAACGATCGAATAAAGGAAATGTACCTCAAATTGAGGGAAAAATTATCCCGCCGTGGGTAAGTTTTCAACGGAGTGATTAAAGGAATTCCGTGATCTCCTCCAATGGTTTTCGGCGAATATCCGCTGCGACCGATTCTTCCTTTCAATTGCAGGCCTGTTCAACGGGAAATTATCGAGGAGGCAACGAAAAGCCAATCATCATCATTCCAGGGGGCTACTTGGCGGTTGACGTATCTAAACAGCCTCTATGGTTGAGGGGGGTTTGCGGGTTATATTATACGTAACGCTCACCACGCCCGGTACCTCCGTTGTTATTCTCTCCGCTAATCTCCCCAAAACATCATACGGAAGCTTCGTCGGGGACCCCGTTACGGCATCCTTACTATCCCAGCATCTCACTTCTATTTGAAATCCGTAATCCCTTTTCCCACCTCTCACCCCAGTCACTCTGTCATTATGCAGAATCGCCAGATACTGAAATGTCCCCGTGTCACATAATTCCTCCTCAACTATTTTCGTGGCACTCCTCACAATCTCCACCCTTTCTGGCGTAACTTCTCCAATTACCCTTGCAGCCAGGGCGGGACCGGGAAAAGGTGGCCTAGTATGTATTTCCTCCGGCAATCCCAAGGCTTTTGCAACTTTTCGAATTGCCGTTTTTCTCAATTGTATTAACGGCTCTATAATCGTGTACCCGTATTGTTCTTCCGTATCGATTCCAAGCTGCTCGAGAATGTTGTGTTGTCGTTTGATTCCGGCGACAGTTTCCTCTACGTCTGTATAATTCGTACCCTGAAGGAGATATCGTCCCCCGCTCTCCCCTACAAGCTTGCCGAAAACATCTCGGTAAAATGCCTGAGTAATTGCCTCCCTCTTTTCTTCGGGGTCCGTTAGGCCCTTGAGGGCATCAAAGAATTGTTCACGTGCATCAACGATTTCCACAGGGACACCCAATCCCTCAAACAGAGAAACAATCTCTTTTGGCTCATCACGTCTCATGAGACCATTTTCTATGAAATACGTCTTGAGCCTCTCCCCCAAGGCCCTATGTCCCAACATAGTAACGGTGGAAGAATCGACCCCCCCGGACAACGCGTTAATAGCCAATCCGCTACTAACGGTGGAAGAAATTTCACGTACCTGTTGTTCTATAAATTTCCCAGGTTGTAGATCCTCTATTCGCATCTCTTCGATGTTCATCCCTTACCTCCGGTTTCATAAGTGAAGGGAAAAGTATAACATCGCCCTGCCATCGGTGATCAGATTCGGACAACGCTATTTTAACATAATTTCATGGACTATCATAACAAATACGTAAC
>DAOVIU010000276.1 GCA_030673585.1 Pseudomonadota bacterium
ACAAATAACCCGTTATTTCCCTTAATCACCTTTAAATCCCTTACCACAAAGCAATTATCAATGGTGATCGTAACATACGCCTTTAGCTTCTCTTCATCAACGGGAAAAACCCTCACCTCTGTAACTTCCATGTTTGCCCCCCTTGCGCTAAGTGCTTCGATTCGTAAATACAATAACGCATTTTCGTGAGTAGGATCTAAGCATATGCTCACTCCATTCGGCCCGAGTCTTCGACCCTGAGCTCAGACCGAAGGGCTCATGGCCGAGGGCAGCACTAAGTCCTGAGGCTCTCGACCGAGACATGTCGACGAGCTCATGTCGAGTCGCTCGGTCGAAGTCTAAATATGTTCGTAATCGAACTTATGAACCGAAGGACTGGAATATCAAATGCATGTGGCCAGATAAACCCTCCACCTCCTTTCCGCGTATTGAGCATTCAACTTCTGATAAGCGCTTTCAGCTCTCCCCTTCTGGGCGAACATCCCGAAAACTGTGGGGCCACTTCCCGTCATCAATGACCCCTCAGCGCCATGGGAAAGCAGATCCGCTTTAATTCCCTTGACTTCAGGATATGCCTCAATGGTAACGCTCTCCAAGTCGTTGTAAAGGATATGGGCCACCTTCCCGATATCATTGAAAAATAGGGGAAGTTTAATATGGATAGGCCTTTTTGTCAACTCAAAATTTAATGCCTCATAAGCCCATCTGGTGGATACCTCCCAGCCGGGATTGACCAATACCAACCAGATAGACGGGCGAATTGCCACGGGTTGAAGTTTTTCCCCAATACCGGTTGCCAGGGCCGGCTTACCAAAAATGAAAAAGGGAACATCGGCGCCGATCCGAGCACCGATTTCCATGAGCCGCTCTTTGGGGAAATGGAGCCCCAAGATCCTGTTCAACCCCATCAACGTGCTCGCCGCGTTGCTGCTTCCACCGCCCAGGCCCGATGAGATGGGAATCTCCTTTTGGATCGTGAGCTCAATCCCAACTCTCGCCTTGGCCTCCTCCAAAAGGGACGCGGCCGCTCGATAGGCGAGGTTTCCCTCGTCAACCGGGAGGCCAGGTGAATCGGCGATGACGGATATCCCGTCCCTGCCCTTCAACGATATCCTCAACGTATCGGACAGGCTGATCCTCTGCAATATCGTCCTGATCTCATGATATCCATCAGTGCGCCTCCTGAGGACCTCAAGCCTCAAGTTCACCTTCGCTGGGGTGAGGAGTTCGATAGAAGGAAGGGACACGGCTCCCTACCTCACTGCCTGGTTCTTCCTATGCGGTTTCCATTCTTTCCATCGACGGGGAAAAAAGAAGGGATCGCCGGAGAAGAAATGTATGGCGGTTATGGGGATTCAACTGGCCCGACCCTCACCTCCACTTTAGCCCTCTCCATAGCAGTCGGCTTAATTGCGATCACACAACCCCATCCTGGTTTGCTAAAGGACAGCAGGGCATCATCCCTTTCGAAGTTGCTGACTAATCTCCAGCCATGAGGGCCCATATTTTCCTTAAAGAAACGGACTAAATCCCTCACCTTTGCCTTTCCAGCGTAAACCAAAATGCCCGTCTTGATCGCTTCCGATTCGTAGATGAAGGATTCATCCTCCTCAACGGCGAGGGAACGGGGGATGGGGATGTCTTCGAAACGATACATAGCAGCTGGTGTCGGCGTCATTTCGCTTTTTTTAGCCTCAGGGGTTCGGGCGCATCCAACCACCAACGTCAGCATCAGGGTTCCACCCAATGCGACGTACCCGCATCTCTTTGGACAAGATCTTACCCCCCTTAATTTCAGCCAACTATTCATCTTCATACCCCCCAGGTTAGAAAAAAACCATGAAATCAGTGAAATATATATAGGAAATCACGGAATCTTTCAAGGCTTTTCATGGCCGGCATTGTCCGAAGGGTTCTCGGGTTTGGGAAAATCCCGTTACCATGAGGGGGAAAAATAGCGGGGGGTGATTGCGGCAGGGGTATTAATCATCAACCATTACAATGGCATGGACGGGGCACTGCTCTTCGCATGCCCCACATTCAATACATTCTCCCAGATCGATCGCCTCGGGCCTCTCCCCAATGAGTTCATAGACCTCGCTGGGGCAAATCTCCACACAAGTACCACAGCCATCGCAGGCCTCTTGGTCGAGCTCGGGATGCACGGAGTGCCTCTTTGGAAAAGCGCGAAATCAGTGAGGAACCGATCCGCCCTCCAGGGCTAAACGGCCTCTACCCCTTTTACCTCTGGCACCGCCTCTTTCAGTACGCGCTCCACGCCCATTTTGAGGGTCATCTGTGACATCGGACAACCGCCACACGCACCGGTCAGCTTGACCTTTACCACTCCGTCTTGGATATCGATCAACTCGATATCGCCTCCGTCGGCTTGCAGGGATGGCCTAATTTTCTGCAGGGCCTTTTCAACATTTTCCCTCATTTTCGTCCCCCCTTGTCTTCGGGTTTATTCCTTCCTATTTCGCACTACTGCTAATCATAGTATATCTAGGCAAAGGGGCGAACTTCAAGTTACCCCTTCTCCTCCAGGTACTTCTCCACCGCGAAGGCAGCAGTAGCTCCATCCCCGACGGCCGTAGCCACTTGCCTCAGCAATTTCTTTCGAGCGTCTCCCGCTGCAAAAATGCCCTCTACCGATGTTTCAAGGTTGTTCTCGTCGACGATGATATATCCACTTTCATCCAGTTCAACCACGCCCTTAAGGAATGCGGTCTTGGGCGTTATTCCGATGAACATAAAGACGCCTTCTGTCGGAACCTCGCTCATCTCACCGGATTTAACGTTTTTCACGAGGACGCTCTTCACGGTCTGATTCCCCTGAATCGCCTCCGCGACGGAATTCCAGAGAAAATTGATCTTCGGGCTGGCAAAGGCCCTCTCTTGATAGATCTTGGTGGCCCTCAAGGCGTCCCTCCTGTGGATAATGGTGATCTCCTTGGCGAATTTGGTCAAAAAGAGGGCTTCGGTCAACGCGGAATCCCCCCCTCCCACGACTACGATCTTGCCGTCCTGGAAAAATGCCCCATCGCAGGTCGCACAGTAAGAGACACCTCGCCCCGTAAATTCCCCCTCACCCGGGATGCCCAATTTCCGGTATTCAGTTCCCGTGCAGACAATGACTGTCCGACCCCGGTATTCTCCCCCTGCCGCCTTCACCAACTTTTGATCTCCAATCACCTCGAGGCCGATCACCTCCCCCGTTTCCACCCTTAGCCCAAACCGCTTGGCCTGCTCATCCATAAGTGCGCTTAACTCCGTCCCGGTAATTTGGGGAAAACCCGGGTAATTCTCGATGATATCAGTGGTTACCATCTGTCCCCCTACCATCATCCCCTCCAAAAGAAGGGCCTTGAGCCTCGCCCGTGAGGCATAGAGCCCTGCCGTTAAGCCTGCGGGCCCCCCTCCGATGATGACGACATCATAGATCTCCTCTCCGTGGATATTTCCGGATTCGTTTGCCTTCTGGTCCATTCCCCTTTCTCTC
>DAOVIU010000045.1 GCA_030673585.1 Pseudomonadota bacterium
AATCGTGGAGGAGGTGATCAAGAAGGGTATTCCCGAGCATTTACTGGACAAGAAAACCAAATACTATATTAATGCCACTGGTCGCTTCGTGGTGGGGGGGCGCATGGCGGATTGTGGCTTAACGGGGAGGAAGATCATCGTTGACAGCTACGGCGGTCAGGGGAGCCACGGGGGGGGCTGTTTTTCGGGGAAGGACCCCTCCAAGGTGGATCGGAGCGCATCATATATGGCTCGATATGTCGCGAAGAATATTGTTGCTGCTGGCCTTGCCGATAAATGTGAGGTTCAGCTTGCCTACGCCATCGGCGTTGCTCAACCCATCTCCAGGATGATCAATACGGGGGGAACGGGGAAAATCCCGTCGGATCAGATAGCCAAGATGATCCTGGAACATTTCGATTTAAGGCCGTCCAAGATCATCGGATATCTGGATCTGCTTCGTCCCATCTATAAGAAGACAGCCTGCTACGGACACTTCGGCAGGAGTGATCCGGATTTTACCTGGGAGAAGGTGGACAAGGCCGAGGAGTTGAGAAAGGCGGCGGGATTGTAGCAAGGAGGCGAGACAGCGGTGAATTACGATATCAAAGATATTGACTTGGCGGGCAGCGGGAGGCTCCGGGTCGAATGGGCAAACCATAGCATGCCCGTTCTGGATGCTATTAGGAAACGGTTTGAGCAGGATAAGCCCTTGCAAGGGGTGAGGATATCGGCATGTCTTCATATTACCACTGAGACTGCTAATTTGGCTCGTGCCTTGAAAGGAGGCGGTGCAAAGGTGGCCCTGTGTGCCTCGAATCCCCTGAGTACCCAGGACGATGCGGCCGCTTACCTCGTTGCGGAGGAAGAGATCCCGGTATTCGCCATAAGGGGGGAGGATAGTCAAACCTATTACGAACATATAAGGAGGGCTTTGGACTACGGCCCCACCATTACCATGGATGACGGGGCGGATCTCGTTTCGTCCCTCCATTTCATTGCCTTGGGAAAGTTGGATGAGCTGAGTCTAGGGGTGAAGGAATGGGTGGAGGCATTGTCACGGGCGGCAAGAGAGGAGATTGTCCGGCGTGTCATTGGGGGGACCGAGGAAACGACCACCGGGGTGATCCGGCTTCGAAGCATGGAGTCCAGCGGGGTTTTGCAATTCCCCATCATTGCCGTCAACGATGCGGATTCGAAACATTTTTTCGATAATCGGTATGGCACGGGTCAATCCACAATGGATGGGATTATTCGAGCCACCAATCGGCTCATTGCGGGCAGCGTATTTGTCGTCTGCGGGTATGGGTGGTGCGGAAAAGGGGTGGCCATGCGGGCCAGGGGAATGGGAGCACAGGTTGTGGTGACGGAGGTGGATCCTCTCAGGGCCCTGGAGGCGGTCATGGATGGGTATCAGGTAATGCCTATTTCGGAGGCCGCTGAGGTAGGGGATATTTTCTGCACGGTTTCCGGGGACGTGAAGGTCATCGGGAGAGATCATTTCCGACAGATGAAGGACGGCGCCATCGTTGCCAATTCGGGACATTTTAACGTAGAACTCGATTTGGAAGGACTGGAGGAGATCACCGTCTCCAAGAGAGAGGTCCGGGGAAATGTAGAAGAACATGTCTTGGAGGGGGGGCAACGGATTTACGTCTTGGGGCAGGGTAGGCTGATCAATTTGGCCTCTGCGGAGGGTCATCCTTCAAGCGTGATGGATATGAGTTTCGCCAACCAGGCTCTAGCTGCGGAGTATCTGGCCTCACGGGGCCATACGTTGGAGAAGAGGGTTTATCGGGTTCCCGTCGAGATCGATAAGGCCGTTGGTAGAATGAAATTGGAGGCCATGGGAATCCGGATCGACCAACTGACCGAGGAACAGCAGAGGTATCTCGCCTCATGGGAGAAGGGGACCTAAGGTGTTTACCACCGTGCTATGGAGCAATCCATTGGTGACGACGATACCGTAATTCCTCTCTAATCTCTTTCCACAGGTAAAATCCAACCCTCGATCCAGGGCATCGGTGACCTTGCCTCCCGCTTCCTCGACGAGAATTGATCCAGCGGCGTGGTCCCAGATTTTCTCCCGGTAATCGGGAGTTTGAGGCGAGGGTATGCGCACGTAGATGGAGGCTTCTCCCCTGGCCAGGATAGCGTATTTTACCTGGCTGTCCATCCTTAGGGGTGGATGGGAGATGCCGAGTTTCGCGGCAAGCTCGAGATTCAGTCGCTGGTTGGAGTGGGCAGGCTCCACGCTTTCGGTAAGGAGTGCCCGGGGAGGTGAGTTGATGGTGGATACGCTGATCTTCTTGGCAGAACTTCCACCGATGTCAAGCTGGATTGTTCCCTGATCCCTCACGGCGACGAATATTCCTCCTCGGCGGGTATCAAGAATGATATTGGGACATGCCAGGACCCCAACCCTCACAGTACCATCCTCTATGAGCCCCAAGGCAATGGCATATTGATCACCCCGGAGAAATCCCTTTGTTCCATCGATGGGGTCTAAGGTCCAATATCGACGAGAGATGGAGCCCGCACCCAAGTCTATCCATTGGCAGACCTCCCTTGGAGAAACACGGGGAACGGATACGTTAACGTAATGGGCCACCCGGGAGAGGATTTCGGCATGCTCCGGTTTCAATAGTTCCCCGGAATCTTCCTCGGCGACAATGGGATCCTCGGGAAAGGCGTCATGTATGATTTTGCAGATAACCGCCTGCGAACCGTAATCGGCAACGGTCACCGGGGTCCTGTCCTCCTTCTGGATGGAGCGCTTGAGGTCACTTTGGATGCCCTGTAACAGATGCGAGGCGGCGGTCACCGCGCGAACGGCTGTTTCCTTTTCCGAGTAATAGGGCGCTGTCAAGAGAAATCCTCCTTGGGAAAACGCATATCACAGGAGGCGATCTCAGGTCAAGGCTGAGGAAAAGTAAGTGCTGCGGTCAAAAAAGATTGTTCTGCCGTCATGCGGTATTGCAGTGTTGCAGTCAAAGATGGTGCTGCGGGGAAAGTGAAGTTAGAGGTTTGAGGCTAAAGGCTAAAGGCTAGAGGCTGAGAAAAATGCGGTGGTGCGGCTAATAGGATGTGGTGCGGTCATGCGGTGCTGCAGTATTGTGGTTGGAAGAGGGAAACAGGTGAGAGGTGAGAGGTGAGAGGAGGGAGGTCTGAGGTTAGAAGTTGGAAGTTGGAAGTGGGAGACTGGCACCTCTTCTAAGGAGCACCTGGGGAAGTCCGGTGCATTTTATTTTGACATTTCCCCAAATACTCATATAATATCGAATCATTTTCATGCGGGATGCAATACGAATCCGGGGGATACGCCTCGGAGGAGATTTCTATCCCTCGAGATAGGGTATGCTTAGCTCTAAGATTGGGCATAAACTCGATCCGTATATTTATAGGGTGGCCAAACACCTGCTGGGAAAGAATGTCAACCCGAATCTCCTGACCTTCTCTGGGTTTGTCCTCAACGCGGGTGCGGCACTGCTGTTGGCCATCGGATACCCGAGAGGAGGAGGTTTTGCCATCCTGGGAGCGGGCCTCTGTGATCTCATTGATGGGGCGATGGCCAGGAATCAGGGGAGGGCAACGTCTTTCGGCGCCTTCTTTGACTCGGTAATGGACCGATATTCCGATCTGATCGTGCTCCTGGGGATTCTCTTCTTCTATGCGCTTCGGGGTTCGACGGGTATGGTAGTCTTGACCTCGGTGGTGCTCATTGGCACGGCCCTGGTTCCCTACGTCCGAGCCAGAGCGGAAGGAGTGATTGAAAAGTGCGCCGTCGGCCTCTTGGAGAGGCCGGAGAGGATCGTGCTCCTAGCGGCGGGAGCAATTTTCGATCTGATGGTACCCATTCTCTGGATTCTGGCCGTTTTTACCCACGTTACCGTTGTTCAACGCATTCACTATACGTGGAAGCAGCTCAAGGGGAAGACAGATGTTCCGGAGGTAAATGGGGGACCATAGGTGATGGAGCATGCTACCGTTTCGTCACCATCTGCTCAATTTCCTCGATCAGGGCTTGAACGAGTTCCCCTTGGGGGCATTTCCTCAGGACCCTTCCGCCTCGAAAGAGGAGTCCTTCCCCTCTCCCACCGGCAATTCCCACGTCGGCTTCTCGTGCCTCACCGGGACCATTTACCACACAACCCATGACGGCGATCCGAATGGGTTCGCGGAGATGCCTCAATTTCCTCTCCACTTCCTCGGCCATGGGGATCAGATCGATCTCGCACCTTCCGCACGTGGGACACGCGATGATATCAGGTCCAATCCGGCGCACGCCCAGGGCCCTCAATATTCCGTAGCCGACCCGTACCTCTTGCACGGGATCTCCCGTCAACGAAACCCTGATAGTATCCCCGATGCCCTCATAGAGGAGGAGACCAATTCCGATGGAGGATTTGATCGTACCCGAAATAAGCGTCCCTGATTCCGTTACCCCCAGGTGCAGAGGGTAGTCGACTTCGCGGCACATGAGCCGATAGGCCTCGATGGTCTTGACCACGTCCGATGATTTCAGGGAAACTTTCATTTCATGGAAATCCAAGGATTCCATGAAACGGATGGAGCGAAGGGCACTTTCCCCCAATGCCTCGGGGGGAGCCCCCCCATATTTCCGCAGGAGATCCCTTTCCAGTGAGCCGGAATTGACCCCAACGCGGATGGGGATACCACGATCCTTGGCCTTGGCCACGATGGCCTCTAGTTTCCTTTGTCCGCCGATGTTACCCGGGTTAATCCGTATGCCATCCGCTCCGTTTTCCATGGCTTTGATGGCTAATCGATGATTGAAGTGGATATCAGCCACCAGGGGGAGGGGGACCCTTTCTCGAATCTCGCCGAACCGTTCGCAGGCCACCGTATCGGGGATGGCTACCCTCACGATTTCACATCCGGCCCCTTCCAATCGTTGGATCTGGGCCACGGTTTTGTCAACATCCCGAGTATCAGTCTTGGTCATAGACTGTACTGAGATAGGAGCGTCGCCCCCGATCTTGACCCCACCGATGGAGATCTGCCTTGTTGGTTTTCTTTCCATATCGCCGAAAATACCCGAGGAGAAATGGAGGTATTAGCCTTCGCCCCGTAAGTTCACGGCGTAGTCATTGGAGAGGTGGAAGAACCGGCGAGCCCTCGCCATGGCCTCCTCCTTCTCATCGGGGGGAATATGTGGATCATCGAGCCTGAAGCTCTCCACTTTTCCCCTCACATAAGCCCGGTAGCATTTGTAAAAATCAATGACCGTAAGGATGTCCCGATCCCCACTTCGGTGAATATACGTATCGATGAGATGCTTTGAAAAATCGCTCCTTCCCCGATAATCCAAATCCATGGCCAAAAAGCCGATATCCGCCGCCACATCGGTATATCGAAACCGTTGATTGAACTCAATGCAATCGATGATGATGATTTGGTCCCCCAGGTAGACGTGCTCCGACCGGAGATCCCCATGGCAATCCCTGATTTTATCCTCCGCGAGTCTACGTTCAAAAGAAGCTCGTTTGTCCCTCAAAAAATCATTGGTGGCCTCTTGGATCGCATCGAAGGCCCTTTGGGAGATGGTGAGCCCAATGTAGGCACGGGTCTGGTGGAAGTTTTCATCGGTGTCCTGGCGGATTCGCTCGGGCTGGCCGTACCCGCTGATCTCATCATTGGTATCGGCCGTCGTGTAAAAGTCAGCCAATTTTTCGGCTACCCTTGCGATCATCCGATCCGTTACCTTTCCCTCCTCGATGAGCCGACTCATCAACACATCTTCGGGAATCCGCCTCATCTTAACGGCATATTCGATGACCTCCCCCCCTCCACCGAGAGATATGTTCCCGCCATCTCGCGAGATTTCAACCACCCCCAGGTAGACATCGGAGGACAACCGCCTGTTGAGCTCCACCTCTTGATGGCAGTAGAATTTGCGTTTTTCAAGATCCGTAAAGTCCAGGAAGCCAAAATCGACGGGTTTTTTCACCTTATAGACGTAGTCTTTCGTGAAGAAGAGCAAGGAGATGTGGGTCTCGGAGAATTCAACTGTCCTCGGGTGTTCGGGGTAAATAGCTGGGTTTAACAGGGCCTGCTGTAGGGCTCGTAGATCCATTGGGGTGCCCTACCTTTTTTTGATGGCGGTTACCCGCCAGCGAGGCGGGTCATCGAATTCCGTATCGATGGTGAGTTGAATGACGGAAAGGTCTGAATGATTTTTCTTCAGTTCTTCTATATCGACGGGCTCAAAGATTTTCTTGTTATTTAGATAGGCCTGCCTGGTCAAGGCGTTGGACTCGTAGTCCTCCTTGGTCCTCTTCGAGATACGCCTGATCGAGGCCTCCTCCGTGCAAACGCATTCGGCAATCACCAGGGGTTTTGAAGCTTCACGGGCCAGTTTCGCCGCCCTCGATCTCAATTCTTGGGTGAAAAAGGTGGCATCCAAAATCAATCCTCCCATCCCCTCATTCAACATGGCCTCCGCCCGATTGAACATTTCCTCGTATACCATCATCCTATTCTGCTGACTGGAGGCCACCTTCTCGTCGAAGATGTCCTTTCCCTTTAAGACCTCCAGACGGATGAAATCCGATCTCAGGATTTCAAAGCCCTTCACCATGGCGATTTCCTCGGTTACCGGGCTCTTCCAGCTCCCGGGAAGTCCGACGGAAATTAAGAGACAGTCCTTGGGAACCTCCGATGCGATGGCTTCCGAAAAACCCCTCTCGATATGGACCCCTCCTCGGTGATGAATGTAACCTCAAAAGATACCACTTTTACTCTAGTAAGGATAAGGGATTTTTGTCAAGAAATCCAGCGCCAAGATGGTGCTGCGGTCCAGATAATGCCTGAGGTTGAAGGTTAAAGGCAAAAGTCAAGGTCAAAGGTGTGAGGTTAGAGGTTGGAGGGTAAAGGATAAAGGCTAAAGGTTGGAGGCTGAAGGCATCAAATCGTGTCCGTGCAATTTCGTGTCCGTGCTCGTGGAGCGTGTCCGTGATTTTCGTGTCCGTGATACGTGGTTCGTATCCGTGGCCGGTATGAGTTATTCGTTATTTGCCATTTGGATTTTGAACTTTCCTTATTTTAACCAATAAAACCAATCAAACTAATTCAACCAACCAACTCATTGCCATTTGGCATGTGGACTTTTAGCGTTAATTCCATCATTCCATTTTTCCATTATTCCACTATTCCATTTAGATTTTGAACTTTGACATTTGCCCCTTCCCGTTTGGGGTTCCCACGAGGGGTTGACGAAAATCCTCTTTACGGGATAATGTACCGTTAATCTGAGAGCGGAGAGGGGAAGACTCGACGGGATTGTGATTGCAGGCGAGTTCTTAGATGCGAGTTCATGAATACGAAAGAGGATCTACGGAGGATTTTGACGAGGATCGACGGGAGGGGTTACAAGGGCTATAAGGATATCAAG
>DAOVIU010000044.1 GCA_030673585.1 Pseudomonadota bacterium
AACGAGGCTCAACGGAGGACCCTGGGCGTGCAAAACGAGCTTCAAAGGGGTGAAGATGGAATTGAAGCCCTCAACAGGGAGCTGGAACGCATTTCCCGATTGGAGAAGCAATACCTGGAGGAGATTGGTCAGTTGAACTCCAGGCTGGAGGAAACGAGAAGCGAGAAATCAAGGATGGAGGGGGAGAAGTCCGATTTGAGGCAGCAGGTCGCCTCAGAAGAGGCAAGGTTGAAGGAGCGGGAGCGGGAGTTGGAGTCCCTTAAGCGTCAACATGAGGACACGATGAGCGACTTGGAGGACCAGAAGACCGGCCTCGTGGATATCCTATCTCAAATATCGGGCTCAAGAAACACGACTTCCAGCCTGGAGAAGGAGATTGAAGGTCTGGAGAGGAGACAAGCTCAGAACGGGGTTGAACAACAGGAGGCGAGAGGCGCGGTGGAGGAGATGGAGAAGCTCTTATCCCAATCGGGGGAGAGGGTGAATACCCTCACCATATCCATCCAAAAACTGGAGGGAGAGAAGGAGGCTCTTCGAAGGGGCATCGATGATTTGCGTCGCCGCATTGAAGCCGGGGAATCTGAGGTGAAGAAGATGGAGGAACTCCTCCACCGAGATGGATCGAGGCTGGAATCGCTGAGGGAGCTGCAGAAGAATTACGAGGGCTACGGCAGAGGGGTAAAGGCGGTCATGCTCTCCAAGGAGAGGGGGGAACTGGATGGAATTTACGGGCTCATCGGGGACATGATAGAGGCGGACGAGCGTTTTGAAGCGGCGTTGGAGGCCGCATTGGATCGGAGATTGCAGTGTATCCTGGTTAGAGGGCTTGAGGAAGGGATGCAAGCCCTTCGATATCTGAAGAAGCGTAACTCTGGCCGCTCCACATTTATCCCCGTCACCCCAAAGGGTTCAACTCAAGCTGGAGGGCGGGAAAGCGGATCGAAAGACGAGGGACTGTTGGGACCCCTCGCTCAATGTGTGAGGGTTAAGGAGGGCTATTTTCCAGTAATAGCCTCCCTCCTTGATGGCGTGTGGCTCGTCGCTGATCTGGAGGCAGCCCATAGGCTTTGGAAGAAGGAGACGGGGTTTCGAACATTGGTGTCCCTCGATGGAGAGGTCTTGGAGAGCGATGGAAGCCTGACGGGAGGAGATAGGGAGGGCGGTGGGTTCGGCTTGCTGGAGAGGAGGAGGCTTATCAAAGGGCTTGAGGCGCGGGTATCCGAACTAACGGAGCAACTCGGCGTCAAGAGGGTGGCGGTGGGGAAACTCACCGATACCATCTCGGCAAAGGAGGGGGAGCTCGATGCCTTGATGGAGAGTCGACACAAGCACGAAATAGAGCTCATGGATTGCAAAAGGGACGTGGAACAGAGGGACCAGGGGCTGACTCGGGAGAGACAGAGGGTGGAGGTTCTGGAATTCGAGGGGAGCCAACTTCAATCCGAGGTTGAAGCAGGGAGGGGAGAACTGCGGAACCTCTCGGACCAATTGGGGGTACTTGATGATCGGAGGCGAGAGGGGGAGCAGAAGATAAGGGAATTGAAGGGGAGATTGGATGAAAAAACCATGGCCTTGGAGGAAATGAACCGGGATGTTACCGGCCTGAAGGTGAACGCCGCGGCGCTGAGGGAGAAGATGAAGGCGCTTGAAGCGGCGGTCGGCAATCTGGAGCAATCCCAGAGGGGTACAAAGGACGAGATCGAGAGGAAACTGAGGGAAGTTGAACGGGTGCGGGAGGAGGTTACCCAGGCCACGGAACGGGTAGAGGCCCTTCGGAAGCAAGGACAGGAGAGTATGAGGGAGCTCAAATCCCTCACGAGGACGGGAAAGACCCAAGAACGACAGAGGGATAGACTGGCTCAAGTCCTCAGGGAGAGCGAAACCGGGCATGAGCGGTTGAAGCTGGAACGGGAAGAGATTGGCCAAAAGACCAACGAGCTCAATCTCAAGACGGCCGAAATTCACCTTTCGGTGGAACATCTGGAGGGGAGGGTATCGGAGAGGTACGCCCTTTCCCTCCATGGGTTGGTTGAGGATAGGGATCCCGATTTTCAAAGGGATTCCGCGGAAAGGCGGCTCAATGAACTTCGAGAGGCCCTCGATGCGTTGGGGGAGGTCAATCTGGTGGCACTTGAGGAGTATGAGGAGTTGAAGGGGCGATATGACTTCCTGGTGGAGCAGAAGGGGGATTTAGAGGATGCCATGGATGCCCTGAAGAGGGCCATTTCCAAAATAAATAGGACCACAAACCGCCAATTTCTCAAGACCTTTGAGGCGGTGAAGGGGAAATTTCAGGAAGTATTCGCCAGGGTGTTCAGGGGGGGAAGGGGAGACTTGTTGTTAACCGATGAAAAAGACCTTTCCACTACGGGGATTGAAATCGTAGCCCAGCCGCCTGATAAGAGGTTGCAGGTTATCGACCTCCTCTCGGGTGGGGAGAAGGCGCTAGTGGCCATTGCGCTGCTCTTTTCCTTTTTTCTCGTCAGGCCCACTCCCTTCTGCCTTCTGGATGAGGTGGATGCGCCCCTGGACGATGCCAATATCGATCGTTTCGTGGGATTGGTAGACGAATTATCCAAGACATCACAATTCATCCTGATAACCCATAATAAGAAAACCATTAAGATGTCCAATACCCTTTACGGGGTGACCATGGAGACCCCGGGAATCTCAAAAGTCGTCTCGGTGAAGCTGAACTAAATGGTGGAAAACCGAGGGTGTGGCATGCTTAAGAGGTCGCAAAGGAGGAGGATCAGGTTTCTGAGGCTTTTCCTGAGTTTGGTTCTCATTTGGGGAATTCCCTCCACTGCCCTCTCCAAGCGGGCCTATAAGGTAGGGACCATCTTCGCCGTAACGGGTCCGGCGTCCGCCATCGGGGAGCCTCAAAGGAAAACCGTGGAAATGATCGAACAATGGGTAAATGCCGCGGGGGGTATCGATGGCCATCCCCTGGATGTTATCGTCTATGATACAAAAGGGGATGAGGAGAAGGCGGCTTTGGCCCTGAAGAAATTGATGGACAAGGACGGGGTTGTTGCCGTCATCGGAACCTCTCAATATAGTGTTGGCGTTTCGGTCGTGCCGATTGTGGGCGAGCACAAGGTTCCCTTCATCTCCTGCACCGCACTCCCGGTGGTGCCCGGGTGGATGAAGGGAAAGTCTTGGGTTTTTGCGGTTAAGGGGTATAGGCAGGGGATGGAGGCGATATTTGAACACGTGGAGAAGAGGGGGATCGCTAAGATCGCCATCTTTACTCCAACTTCGGAATTCGGGAAGAGGGGAAGGACGGATCTCATCAAGCTTGCCCCGAAATACGGAATGGATATCGTCGTTGATAGAAGGTATGGACCCCAGGAGAGGAATATGAAGGCTCACCTGACCGGGGTTAAGGGGTCGGGTGCCCAAGCCATGATCAATTGGTCGGAAGGACCTTCGCAGGTGGAGATCTGCCGTAATTGGAAGGGTCTCAGGATGAAGTTGCCCCTGTATCAAGGACCGGAATTCGGGAATAAAAGGATGGTCAGGGCCGCGAAGGGGAAGGCGGAGGGGGTTTTCTGTCCCCTTCAAAGGCTCATTCTCGTGGAAAAGCTTCCCATCGAAGATCCGCAGATACCCGCCCTCATTGCCTATAAGTACAGCTTCGAAAAGAAATTCGGTATGGAGGCAAGCCCTTCGGGAGGTTATGCGTGGGATGCCCTGTGGATGGTCGTGGAGGCATTGAAGGTCGTGGGTCCCGACAAGAAGAGGATCAGGGGTTACCTAGAGGAGCATATCAGGAATTGGCCGGGCGTTTCCGGAATATTCAATATGTCCAGGAAGGATCACTCTGGCCTCACCAAAGAGGCCTTCATGATGGGCGTGGTCAAAAAGGGCAAGTGGGCATTGGCCGACTGAACCAAAGCGGGTTTTCCCCCAATCCTCCCTTTCATCCCCTTCTGCACGCTCATTCCCCCAGTCCCCCCTGAAAAAAATCCCGTAATTACCTTTCAGGGAAGTCCGACCCAAAATTTTCCTTGACGCGGAACTTGACGCGGAATAGGAAGACATGGTAGATGGCCAGGACCTATTAGAGAGGGACAAGCAATGGAAAGGACGCCTCTCGGTTCTTTTACCTTGGTTTTCGTTCCGGGAACCCGTGACCAAGGATCCCGGGAATGGGAAGGAACGGCCTTGGGTGCTTTGATCCCATGGCCTTTTTATTTCATGGGTCTTGGAGGGGGAACACCTGTTCGTTTCGGTAATCGGATTTATGTGACGGGAATAATTTCCGGATAGAAGAAGGAATCAGCTCATTGGATGCGTTTTGCTGATCGTATAGAAGAGATTGGGAATATTCTCAATCAAGGTTGCACATTTTATTGATTTTTATCCCACTTGTTCCCATTTGATACAAGGTTTTAAAGAACTTGACAAAATCCCTGTAATTAAATACTATGAGGCGATTTTTAACGGGGGAGATATCTTATTTTCCCCTATTCTTCAGGAAAGGAGGTGGGATTTAACCAACCGGTAACCGTTTCTTAAAAAAGGAGGTATGAAAATGAAGAGGAGATTACTCGTTTTATCGCTCGTGATACTGGTCATTACGACTTTTACGGGGGTTTCACTGGTCCACGCCGCGGGCCTTGGAATTAAATGGGGCCTTCTTCCACCGCTAACAGGGCCATTTGCAACCCTGGGTAAACATCAGGTGCAAGGGTCAATTCTAGCACTGGAGGAGCTGAAGGCCGGAGGCGGTCCGTTTGCTGACCTGAAGTGGTTTCAGGAAGATACCACGCTCAAGGCCCCTGTCGCAGTGACGAAGGCTGAGAAGCTTATCGAGAAGAACGGAGTCCAGTTCATCACGGGATGTATCAGCAGCAGCTCTGCCCTTGCGGTTCGGGAGGTCATCGATAGGCACAAAGTCTTTTTCAACCCCACGGTGGGGACGAATATGTTCAATACTGCTGACCCAAAGGCCAGCCGTTATGGTTTTCGGACAGAACTGATGACATGGCAGGCTACTGGGGCCTTGGTCCACCTGGTAAGAGGCCTTGTGGATAAAGGTAAACTGGGTAAACGTTACTGGCTTGTTATCCCTGAGTACGCTTACGGCCTATCTATGCGAAAGACCTGGCGGGAGAAGACCAAGGATTTTCTCACCGAGGTTGGATACAGCGGTGAGAAGGGGTTTGGATTGAAGGATCACTCGGCGATCATCACACAGATTGCTGCAGCGAGAGATGCGGGGAAAGTGGACTTTATTGCCACCTGTTTGCTGGGATCCCCCCTTGTGACATTCATGCAGCAGGCCCATGCGGCCGGCCTCATTGGAACCGAAAAGGGTAAGCTGCCTGTTGTGGACCCCATTCTTAAGTTTAACATTCGAGAGATCGGGGATATCTCTGTGGGGCATTACACCACCATTCGGTACTCGGTGATCCATAAATCAAGGACAAACAAGAAGTTTGTTGAGGCCTACCACAAGCGGTGGAACGATTACCCGGAAAACTTCGGTCACAATGCCTATGTCGCGGTAAAAATGATGGCCCAAGCTATAAAGAGGGCCAAATCCATTGACCGTGATAAACTGTTGGTTGAGCTCGAGAAGGAGAAGAAATATAACGCGCCGATGGGGAGGTCGTATTTCCGGGCCAGCGATCACCAGATCGTCCGAAATATCGCGGCTGGTCAGATCGTAAAAGTCCCGGAATATCCTTTTCCCGTGGCGAAACAGGTAGGCAAAATGCTGAAGGGTAAGGAGGCCATTGCCGGAATCGAGGTGAAGTCCAGGTTCAAATAGTCATCGGGTTAAATAATACAGTGGAGGGATGTATTTTCCCTCCACTGTATTATTTTTTGCCAGCCAACTCACGCCGCCAGCAGGTGGAATTTTACCCACCTCCATACAACCCAGAGGGCCAATGCATTGAGCAATTCTAAGGGAACGGGACCGATGGATTTGCATGCGAGTGCTGTTTCTTCCCGGCTGCGTTATCTCTTAAAGAGAAAGATGAAGGGCATCTAAAGATGTACAATCAGAGAAGCAGCAGGTTTTTCCTCCATGCGATGATCTTGGCAGGTATATGTGCTGGTCTGATATGGCTTATCTTTTACCAGATCCTTCCAAAGATGACGATCAAGATAGCATTCAAACAGCTTCTGAATGGGCTGACCTTGGGGTTGATGTATGTGATTATTGCCTCCGGGTTGTCCCTCATCTTTGGGTTGATGGAGGTGATCAATTTTGCCCATGGGGCCTTCTATATGCTCGGAGCCTACTTCGGGCTCACCTTCTTTCGGCTTACGGGTAATTTCTGGCTTTCTCTCCTCCTGACGCCCATCATCGTCGGCGCTGTCGGGATGCTCTTAGAGTATTCGACTTTTCGACCTCTGTATGGGAGGAGTCCTCTGTATCACATTCTCCTCACCTTCGGTCTTGTCTTGGTCATCGGTAATTCGGCGGAGCTGGTTTGGGGGAAGGCCTATCACATATTTCCCAGGCCAAAGGTATTCGAGGGTTTGGTCTCGTTTCTGGGGATCAGCTATCCCGCATACAGGTTATTCGTGCTTCTCGTAGGAGTAGGGATATCGGTTTTTTTTTGGTTCATGTTGAAGAAAACGCGGTTCGGGTTGATTATTCGGGCTGGCACTCATAATCGCGAGATTACCAGCGCATTCGGCATTGATATCTCCAGGTACTTTACCATTGTCTTTGGCTTCGGGGTGGCTATAGCCGGCGCGGCCGGGGTGGTGATGGCTCCGATTCTCAGCGTCCATCCCCATATGGGGGATGGCATCATCATTACGGCCTTCATCGTTGTGGTGGTTGGGGGTCTGGGCAGCCTTTCCGGGGCGGCCCTTGCGGGAATTCTGATCGGAGTTCTCGAGAGCTTTAGTGTCATTCTATTCCCGGCCTTCACTGGGGCCATGATGTATATGGTGATGGTGATTGTCCTTCTGGTTCGACCCCAAGGCCTTCTCGGAATTGAGGAAATCCGATGAGTCTGAAGCTTTCGAGACCGTTTCGAGGGCCAGAAAGTGGCTACTACTGGTTTCTCCTCTTCCTTTTCCTCTTTGGACTTCTCCCCTTAGGAGTCATAGCAAAGATCTATTCCACCTTCTATCTTCGCTTTGGGACAGAACTTTTAATATTTGGACTCTTTGCCCTGAGTGTCGATATTATCATGGGCTATACTGGGCTGGTTTCATTGGGACCTGCGGCATTTTTTGGCATCGGGGCCTATGCAGGGGCTCTCACCCTTCTCAAGCTCGCGAATTCCATCTGGCTTGCCTTAGCCATCACGCTGGTTTTTTCCTGGATGGTGGCCTGGCTCATCGGGTATCTCTCCATTCGGATTAAGGGGGTCTATTTTGCAATGCTGACCCTGGCATTTGCCGAAATGTTTCACGAACTGGCCTTCAACTGGCATAGTTTCACTGGAGGTTCTGACGGGCTGACGGGGGTCCCAAGGCCAGAAATCGGCATTCCCCCGTTTGC
>DAOVIU010000023.1 GCA_030673585.1 Pseudomonadota bacterium
AGGTCCAAGAAAACTGGCACGAGAAAATGAAGATGTGCCGACAATGCGAGGTATTGCGCTCTATTTTCCCCCCTTAGATGCCAAGGCGTTGGTCTAAGCCATCTTATGGCCTCCTAACCATCCTTTTCACCCTCATCCTGGCTACTGGCCGTGCCCTCACCACGAGGGTACTGGGCACTTTCATCTGGTGAACCTGCCGTCAAGCGCCACTGTTCCCCCCATAAATCACTGAGGCATCTCAAGACAAAAAATGTCATTACCGTGTAATTGATTTGTCCGCACTGGGATATCATGGTCGCCCAACCGCACAATGCTATTGCCGACTTTTGCCCATCGCGCGGGACGAGCCCTCTATATCCTCCTTCGGACGCGGTTTCCCAATGGACTCCAAGGGAATGCATGGAACAGTGTTTTGGCACAAGTTTTGCTTCCTATGTAAGATCGCACAATTGCGGTCAAGAAATCATCGTGCTTCCACCTGATTTCGAGTCCAATTGGAAAAGGATGGGCTTTCATGGCGAAGATAGAGAATAAGGTCGTTGTTCGATTCAGAGATGGAAAAATGGTGAAGGGGTATACGTACGACTTTCATCCCCAGAAGGAAGTCTTCCACGTCACCGAAACACAGTATTCGAAGGATGTCACCGAAGTGTCCAATTCCCTGCTGAAAGCGGTCTTCTTCGTTAAAACCTTCGAGGGAAATAAGGACCACCGGGGTCCTGAAGACTTCTCCTTGGAGAGCCTTAAGAGCGCTCCTGGCTTGAAAGTAAAGGTTGCCTTTAGCGATGGAGAGGTGATGTACGGCTCGACCAATGGCTATCAGCCAAACAGAAAGGGGTTTTTTATTTTCCCCGCCGATGAGGAGAGCAACAACGAAAGGGTCTTTATCATTCGCCAATCAACAGTCACCGTGGAAACGTTTCGCTAAGAAGCGCCACATAGGCCTTCCCATTCAACCTCCCTCTTTGTCTCCCTCCATATCGATGGCTTTTCCCCCTTTGCCGCCAAATGCTTCTTGAAGAACAGGTAGTCCAGACTTGTGACCCGGAGGAAGAACTGGTAAGATTAGGGCCGCATACTACCCGTATTCGTCTCAAAGTTCTCAGCCGCCTCGGTCAACACATTGCCAAATGGACAGCCGAAAGTGAAGCGCTCTGATCGCAGGCCTCATAGAAGTCAAAATAGCCGCCCATACGACCCATCGAACCCACAGGCCAATTTCCATCCTAGGCGTTTCTTCTGTCAGAAATATCAACAAGAAATCGACATCAAGGAACATCCCTGTCCTCATTCCACCGAATGCTGTAAGTTCAGGGAATCGTGTTTGATCGATTTTTGCGCCAAATCGAGGAATTGCCGAGGTTGGCCGGTCCCGGTTTAACAGTCACCAAGATTCCCTTGCCTCCCTGATCGGACAGCGCTCATTGGCTTTCCCTAGGGGAGGAATTTCTTGATGACTCCTGGGACATGGAACGAAAATTTCCCTTGACATTGGTTATGCCACGCATTAAAGATATCGCCTCAAAACCTCCTGAGATCCGTTTGGACATTCCTATACGGATGGAACAACCATTGAATCTTGAATTACCTATCAATTCCGGATAATAAACCCAAGGAGGTGGAGCATGGCCTTCGAGAAGATCCAGGATTTCCATCGTGTTGGGCGACTCCCCCCCTACGTGTTCGCTGTCGTTAATGAACTCAAGCAAGCTGCGCGGAGCAGGGGAGAAGACATCGTCGACTTGGGGATGGGTAATCCCGATATTCCCACTCCCAGGCACATCGTCCAGAAGCTCATCGAGGCGTGCCGGAATCCTCGGAATTACCGGTACTCGGCCTCCCGTGGAATCACTAAACTCCGAATGGCCATCTGCGACTGGTATAGACGCCGCTATGACGTTGAGTTGGACCCCGAGTCAGAGGCTATCGTGACAATCGGATCAAAAGAAGGGCTTGCTCATTTTGCCCTCGCCGTTGTTGAACCCGGAGATGTCGTGCTCGTTCCCAACCCGACGTATCCAATTCACCCTTACTCCGTGATCATTGCTGGGGGAGATGTGAGAAGTATTCCCGTAAGCCCAAACCGTGACTTCTTTATAGACCTCACCTCCGCCACCAAACTCACCTGGCCGCAGCCAAAGATGCTCATCATATCATACCCCCACAACCCTACAACCCAGGTTGTGGACCTGGAATTCTTCGAAAAGGTTGTGAACTTTGCCCGCGAGCATAAGCTCATTGTCGTCCACGACTTCGCATACGCTGATCTCTGTTTTGACGGTTACAAGGCACCCAGCTTCCTCCAGGCCAAGGGGGCGAAGCAGGTGGGAGTTGAGTTTTTCTCCCTGTCCAAGAGCTACAGCATGCCGGGATATCGGGTGGGCTTTGCCGTGGGTAGCTCTCGGTTGATTCGCGCCCTCGTACGGATCAAGAGCTACCTGGACTACGGTATCTTTCAACCCATCCAGATCGCCTCCATCATCGCATTAAACGGGGACCAACAGTATGTTGACGAAATCGTCGAGACCTACCAGAAGCGTAGGGATACCTTGATCAACGGACTTGAGCGGGCTGGTTGGAATATCGAGAAACCGAGGGGAACCATGTACGTCTGGGGGCGCATTCCCGAGGCCTATTGTCAGATGGGGTCTCTGGAGTTCACCAAGCTTCTCCTGGAGGAGGCAAAAGTCGCCGTCTCACCCGGGATCGGTTTCGGGGAGTACGGAGATGAGTACGTTCGCTTCGCCCTCGTGGAGAACCAGCATCGGATCAACCAGGCAGTTCGGGGAATCCGAAAAACCCTATGACGGACGAACGGGTTTCACCTTCACGGGGTACGGTTCACATCTGTGGTCAGGTAAATCTGCTTATAGTTTAGCTTATTCAGGGCATTGATGTAAGCCTTGCCACTCGCAACGATAATGTCAGTATCGCTCCCATGACCAATCACCGTCAACCCTTCCTTTTCCAAGGTGCATTTGACGGAACCCTGGGCATCGGTGCCTCCGGTAATGGCGTCCACCTCATAGCGAACGAGGTTGCTCGTGTCGCCCGTAATCTTTGTTATGGTCTTGAAGACCGCATCTACGGGCCCATTACCCAGATCCGCGGTCTTCATGACCTTTCCATCGACTTCCATCTGGACGGTTGCAGTGGGGATTAACTCGGTTCCACTGGTGACTGAGAGAAAGGTCAGCCGGTATTTGTCGGGGATTTGAATAATCTCATCGACTACAATCGCCTCGATATCCTCGTCGTAAACCTGCTTCTTGAGATCGCAGAGATTCTTAAAGGCCTGAAAGGCCTTTTCCATCTGGTCATCGGTGAGATCGTAGCCCAGGGTTTCCACTCGATCGCGGAGGGCGTGCCGTCCGGAATGCTTTCCCAGGACGAGGGTGCTCTTGCTCAGGCCAACGGCCTCCGGGGTCATGATCTCATAGGTCATTTTGTTCTTCAGGAGTCCATCCTGATGAATGCCGGATTCATGGGCGAAGGCATTAGTTCCCACAACGGCCTTGTTGGGCTGGACTCGGATGCCGGTGATAGATGAAACGAGACGGCTCGTGGGGTAAATCTGTTCAGTATTGATTCGCGTGTCCAGGCCCATGAGATCTCTGCGGACCTTCAGGGCCATGACGATCTCCTCAAGGGCGGTGTTTCCAGCCCGCTCTCCAATGCCGTTGATGGTGCACTCCACCTGTCGGGCTCCCTGCTCGACTGCCGCCAGGGAATTTGCCACGGCCAGGCCGAGGTCATTGTGACAGTGAGCGCTGACCACCGTCTCCTGGATGTTCTGGACGTTCTCCATGAGATATTTGATGAGCTTAGCGAACTCACTAGGGACGGTGCACCCCACCGTGTCGGGGATATTGACCGTTGTCGCTCCGGCATCGATGGCCGCACCAATCATTTTGGCAAGGTACTTCCAATCACTCCGCGTGGCGTCCATGGCCGAAAACTCGACATCATCGGTGTAGCTCTTGGCCCGTTTAACCGCTTTGATGGCTAAATTCAGAACGTCCTTCCTCGACAACTTGAGCTGATGTTCCAGGTGAATGTCCGAACTGGAGATAAAGGTATGGATCCTCGGCTTCACCGCCTTCTGTACTGCCTGCCAGGCCCGATCGATATCGGTGAGGTTTGCGCGAGCAAGCCCGGCCACCACCGTTTCTTCCAGCTCAGCTGAAATGCCTTGAACAGCCTCAAAGTCCCCTTCTGAGGCCACGGGAAATCCGGCCTCGATCACATCGACCCCCAGCTGTTCCAACCGCTTAGCCACCCGGATCTTTTCGGCGACGTTCATGCTGAACCCCGGAGACTGTTCACCGTCTCTGAGGGTCGTATCAAAGATCTTGACGAATTGCGACATGGCTCCCTCTCCCATACGTTGATTGTTAGACTCCATCCTCAGAAACCTCCCCTCCAGATCTCCCGGCCTCGATTCCCATGCGATCTCCCACGGTCTTTTCGCCACCTGCCCATCATCAACCACTGGACGGCCGGATCTTTACTGAATCCGGGGTTTTGCCGACCTCGAATGCCTATCAATGAGCCTTCTCATCCCACGCGACAGGGCAACCTGACCCGTCCTGGCGATTTCCAGAACGCCGAAGGGCTTGAGAAGCTCCAGGATGGCGTTGATCTTCTTCTCATCACCGGTCACCTCGAGGGTGAGGTTGTCGCGACTAGCATCCACGATTTTCGCCCTGAAAATGTCCGCCGTCCGCATGATCTCAGCCCGATTTCTTTCCTTGGCGCTCACCTTTATCAAGGCCATCTCCCGGGTAATGAAATCATCATTGGCGGTGGTGAGGTTGACCACCCGAATCACATCGATCAGTTTCCTCAGCTGCTTCATGACCTGCTCGATCTCAAGATCATCTCCCACGGCCGTACAGGTGACCCTTGAGATCGTTGGATCCATGGTTTCCGCAACGGAAAGGCTGTCGATGTTATAGTCTCTCGCGCTGAACATGGCGGCAATTCGCGCCAGAACTCCGGGCTTATTCTCCACTAGGATGGAAATCGTATTTTTCATCTCCAAAACCTCAAGCAGGAAACGTCAAAGGTTCTATCTTCCTTGCCTTCTTATCGGGCTTCCCCAAAATCATCTGGTCAATACCATAGCCCGGCGGCACCATGGGAAAGACATTCTCTTTCGGATCAACGTGAAAGTCCACCACCACAGGCTCATCGATGGAGAGGGCCCGCTCCAGGCATGGAACGACATCCCTCGGGTGATCCGCGCGAAGTCCGACGGCTCCATACGCCTCGGCCAACCTAACAAAGTCCGGTTGGACCTCTAACGAGGTTTCCGAATATCGACCGTTAAAGAAGATTTCCTGCCACTGGCGAACCATACCCAGGGAGCGATTATTGAGAATTACCACCTTGATGGGGAGGTGATACTGGACCGCCGTGGCCAGCTCCTGTACATTCATCTGAAAGCTCCCCTCGCCGGCAATGTCGAAGACGATACGGTTCGGAAAGGCTACCTGGGCCCCAATTGCCGCCGGAAGGCCATAACCCATGGCTCCCAACCCCCCTGAGGAAAGGATGGTCCGAGGTTGAGTGAACTGATAGAACTGGGCCGTCCACATCTGATGTTGCCCCACTTCCGTTGCGATAATGGCATGCCCTCCGGTGACGTGATGGACCTGCTCGATCACGTATTGAGGCTTGATCATCTTCTTCGAAGGCTCATAGTACAGGGGATGCTCCTCCGCGTATCCCCGGACCTCCTTCAGCCACGGCTTCCGGGCGGCCTTCCACACGTTGCCCTGTTCTCTGAGCAGCTTGACCATTCGGGCAAGGACGTTCTTGGCGTCCCCCACAATGGGGACCTCCACGGTCACATTTTTGCTAATGGACGAGGGATCGATATCCACATGGATGATCCTGGCCGAAGGGGCAAAGCTTTCCACCTTTCCCGTTACCCTATCATCGAAACGGGTGCCGATAGCAATGAGCAAATCACAGTCGGTAATAGCCCTGTTGGCCGCGTACGTTCCATGCATTCCCAGCATGCCCAGGAAGAGGGGATGGTCGCCGGGAAATCCTCCCAGCCCCAGGAGGGTAACTGTTACCGGTACCTGGGCCAACTCGGCCAGCGCGAGAAGCTCCTGGTGAGCGCCCGAATGGATAACCCCACCGCCGGCATATATAACCGGCTTTTTCGCCCTCATTATCTCTCGGATAGCCACTTTGATCTGGCCGGGATGCCCCGAGGTAACAGGGGCATATCCCCGGATTTGAGCCTTCTCGGGGTATTCGAAAGGGGCCTGTCCCGAAATGACGTCCTTGGGGAGATCGATGACCACTGGTCCAGGTCTCCCCGTTGATGCGATGTGAAATCCCTCCCGAATGGTTTTTGCCAGATCCGCCGTGTCCTTAACGAGATAGTTATGCTTGGTACAGGTCCGGGTTATTCCCAAGATATCGGCCTCCTGAAAGGCATCGTTCCCGATTTGATGTGTCGCAACTTGACCTGTCAAAACAACTACGGGTATGGAGTCCATAAAGGCCGTCACCACGCCAGTAACGACATTAGTCGCCCCTGGTCCCGATGTAACCAGGCAAACTCCGGTTTTGCCCGTTGCCCGTGCGTAACCGTCCGCAGCGTGCATGGCTCCCTGTTCATGGCGTACCAGGACGTGCTTGATCTGGGGATAGTTCATCAGCTCATCGTAGAGGTTGATGACTGCACCTCCCGGGTACCCAAATATGGCTTCAACACCCTCGTGAAGCAGACTCTCCAAGATAATTTTTGCCCCTGTTAGCCTTTTCACACTCGACCCTCCCACATATGGTTGTCCCTGCCCTACGGAATTCCAACGTAAAAAGAACGAGACCGTTCTGTCGTCCTCATAAAACGAAAAAGCCGCAGGATTTTTCCCACGGCTTCAAAAAGAAAAGGCCGTGGGCGCGGGTGCTGCCCACGGCCTGACCCTTTAAGAAACTGTATTACGTCTCGGGTCGGGCAATGGGCAGCTCATAAGGACCAAGATCAAAAGCAAGCCCAAAAGCTGTACCAGAACTACTATCAAAATCAATCCTGCCCAACCCATGAAAAAGCCTTCCCTCGCAACAAAAAACCGAAATTAAATCGAGTATATACTCTATTTATTTTCAATTGTCAAGGGAAAAAAAATTGAGTTTCCGGACTTTTCAAGGACTCCGTTGTCCCTGAGCGTAATTTGCCGGAGAAGTGGGGTACCCATCGAGGGTAAGCAGGATTCGTCCTAAGTCTTCGACCCCGAGCTCAGAACGAAGGGCTCAGCCGAGCGGAAGGGGAAAGCCAGCCCTTTAGAGGCTGGAAGGGGTAAGTATTCCCCGCCTGCGAACCCGGAAAGGATCACTTCGAAGGCATAGAACCGAACGGGCAAGGAAGTCTTTTTGTGAGGTATAAGACCCTTAAAATAAGCCTTTTCGGCCTGCTCATCACCCTACTCTCTGGAAACGGGCGTAATCTCCGTCGGTACGAGCACGATTTCGATACGCCGATTCCTCGCCCTTCCCTCTTCAGTCTCATTGGAATCGACGGGATGGTATTCACCGTAACCGGTGGCGGACAGCAAGGTGGGATCGATGCCGCTTTTCTCCTGCAGGTATCTCGCTACATTGGTAGCCCGAGCCGCCGAGAGTTCCCAATTCGTGGGGTATCTTCTCGCAAGCTCGGGTCCGATGGGAACATTGTCCGTGTGGCCCTCTACATTGATTGCCCTGTCCTTCACGTTCAACAGAATTTCCCCCACTCGGTCCAATATTTCGATGCCCTCGGGCTTAATCATGGTCCTTCCCGAATCGAAGAGAATCTCGTCGAGCAAATTCACCTTCAATTTGCCCTTCAATTGCGTGATGGTGATCTGGCCCTTCTCGATCTCGGATTTCATGCCCTCCAGTAAGTCTTCGTAGGTGGACTTCATCTCCTTCATCTCTTCTTCTCTCTGGCGCTCTAAAGCCTCCGCTTGGGACTGGAGCCTATCTACCCTCTGCCTCAGATCCTCGTTCTCCTTCTCCACCTCGGAGACTTGGGTCCTGAGGTCCACGATGTTCTTGCTCAGGGCATCCGATTTAGCCCGTAAGATCTTCTCCAGCTCGACGTTATCCTCCTTGAGACGGACGTTCCCCCTTTCAAGGGAGAAATTTTTGAGCTTTAGTTCGGTTCTCGCCCTCTCCAGATCGTTCCTTTCCCCCTGAAGGGTGACTACTTGCTTATCGAGGGCCTCTTTTACTCCCTGGAGCCTGGCGTGTTCGGACTTCAATGCAGCCAATTCCCTCGAGAGTTTTTCGCTCTCCTCCACCTTTACCAAATGCGTCTTTTTGCCCACGCAACTCCCGAGAAATCCCAGGCTCAGAGCTAACAGGGCAATCACCATAATCCATTTCTCCCGATTCATAGGTCACCCCCATCTTGTTCATAGACCCCGGTAAGGACGGTCATTGTCCCACATCAACCACCGTGGGGTCCAAGGTGCTGATGAGATCACTGGTCCTGAGCTTCAGAATGAGGCCTCGTCTTCCACCATTGATATAGATTTCACCATACTCCAAGATTCCCCTGTCGACGTAGACCGACAGTCGGGTCCTCGCGCCGAAGGGGCTAATACCTCCCACCAGGTATCCCGTCAGGCGCTGAGCATCGCGCTCGCTGGCCATCTTGGCCTCCTTAACACCAACGAACCTAGCGAACTCCTTCAAGGAGATATCCCTTGAAGCGGACATGAGCACGAAGACCAAGCGGTTATCCGAGAACCGGACCACGAGGGATTTGAGCATGGGATCGAGGGGAACACCCAAGGCCTCTGCCGCGTATTCCGAGCCCTTTTGCCGAAAATCGTACTCAAGGGATTCGAAGGGAATCCCTTGCTCAGTCAAAAACCGCTCGCCCCTGCTGGCCACGATGGACCCCTACCCACATCTCCAATTCCCGTTCGTCCCTGGGGTCTTCTCTGTATAAAGCGCAATATTATAATGGATTTCGCTTGAAAGCAAGGATAAACCCCTCACTTTTGGCCAACGATTTATGGAAAAGGGGTTAGTATTAAAAACCTTCAATTGCTATAATGAGAAAGAGAACAGTTATCAAAAGGAGGAAGATGTGACCCATAGAGATGAAGGACATTACGCCGAAAAGCACGGCGCTCGTAGACCGCGCGACCAGGCCATCGCAGACGCCATACGGAAATCCTCGGTAGGGGGGGAGGTATCATGCGCAGAGGCATTTCGCATCGCCCAGGAGATGGGCGTTGAACCGTCAGAGGTTGGACGGGCCCTGGATCTCCTGGAGATGAAAATCATAAAGTGCCAGTTGGGGCTTTTCGGACATGAACGGGGCAGGCACTTGATAGTCGAACCCGCTGAGGCGGTTTCACCGGAGATGGAGAAGGCTCTCCGAGCAGATCTGATCAATGGACGGCTACC
>DAOVIU010000056.1 GCA_030673585.1 Pseudomonadota bacterium
CACGTGTTGATGATCCCCCGACGATCCACCTTCCGGATGCGGTAATTGTCATAATCTCCGATGTACAGGTTCCCTTCGCGATCCACGGCGACATCATAGGGGGACCATATCTGGGCGTTTACCGCTGCACCGCCGTTTCCGCTGAAGCCCCCCATTCCAGTACCGGCCACAGTGGTGATAATGCCATCAGTGCCCACCTTGCGAATCCGGTGGTTACCCCTATCGGCGATGTACATGTTGCCCTCGGCATCCAGGGTAATATCATTGGGCGAGCCAAGTTGGGCCTCAGTGGCAGGACCCCCGTCACCATCAGAACCATGTGGCCCCGATCCGGCATAGGTGGTAATGATCCCCGAGAGATCCACCATGCGGATGCGGTTATTCCCATTGTCGGCGACGTAGAGGTTTCCCGAGGAATCAACAACCACACCCGTCGGAGAGTAAAGCTTCGCCTTGGTGGCAGGACCCCCGTCTCCCCCCCAGCCCATCTCCCCCGACCCGGCATAGGTGGTGATGATGCCAGCGGTATTGACCCTGCGAATGCGGTCATTCCCTGAATCGGCGATGTACATGTTTCCCCGCGAGTCGAATGCGACATCGGTAGGGTTCCAGAGCTTGGCCTCCGTGGCAGGGCCTCCATCGCCATCAAAACCGAACTCACCAGTCCCGGCAACCATAGTCAAGGAGCCATCGGGATTCCGCCGCCAGACGCGATGCTCGGCGGTGAAATAGATCTGGTCCTTTCGATCCATCCCCATTCCCACTAGATACGGTACACAGGGAGGGTCCATCTCATGGTATGTCCCCACGGGGACAAACACCCCCGCACAGGTGCTTCCCTCGGTCAGAAGCACTGTATCCCCCTGGGAATCGATGTGAAGCCTCTGGAGCCCTTTCACCCCCCAACCAGAGCCGTAGGGGCTCTGGCTTTCGTTGTGAAGGGGAAGCCAGCCATAGAAGTAGTTATTGAGGGGGAATGGCTCCCGGGTAGAAACTCCGGTATCCTCCAGAGGAGGGCCGCCGAAAAAGGCCGCCGTATAGTAGTTGCCGCGATAATCGCTGGAGATGTCCACCCGAAAGGGGTAGCATCCCGTGGGTAAAGGCTTACCCCGGGCGTTTTTCCCGTCGAAATGGAAGGCAAACCGAGCCTTGCCCTCGTCCCCCTCGAACTTGACCTCCCTCCGGACGCCCTCAATATTCACGGTAAAGCCGATGGTCTCCGGGATGAGCATCTCGGCCGGATTCACCTCGGCCTCCGCAGTGATCACCGCCCCTGGTTTTGCCGAGAGGCTGTTGTATTCCAGGGTCACATCGCGCCAGATTCCAAGGGTCCGATAGCGGGGAAGACCGTTGGTCAAGTAGAGGTTTCCCGTCTTAAAACCCACCTTGGCGGAGCCATGTTTGCCATCCTCCTCACAATGATGCTCACGCTCAGAGGTCTTTTTACTCACCCCTTTCATGACGCCCGCATCCTCAGCGGCCCTAGCCGGTGAGTTACAATCCCCGAACGAAAAGTGGCTTGTCTCATACTCCATGGTACTGCCATCGGCGGTGACAACTGCCATGCCATAGGCGGTCCACTGGGCACTCTCTTTGGTATAGATGCCCACGGGCACTGGAGTGCCCGCCGGGAAACCCAGGAAGTTTTCGATCCTCACCGAGGCTGGCTTGTTCAGGACGAGATCATCCGGCTTGAGGTTCAATGCCACGGTGAACTTGCTCAACGGCGGAAGCGGATAAGGAAGTTCCTTGTCCCTCTCCACCATGGTGGCTCGCACGTTTACCGTCTTTGAAACCGCCCCAGCAGGAAAGACAATCTCGATGCGGCCCGTGGAATCCCTATGGGTTCCACCGCCGGGGCCGATAGGGGTAACGTTAGGATCCAAGGGGATGAGATAGACGGGAGCAACGGCCACATCCCTTCCTACAACCCCATTGGCCCTCCGCTGGGCATAGGCGTAGCCGTCCTTCTCTATGGTGAGGATATACTCCCTATTTTTCGTGACGGGAAAGAAGAACTTTCCCTCCCCATCGGATTGAACAGCCCCCGATACCCCTCTGGCCCTAACCTGTGCCCCTTCAAGGGGGATATCGCTTCGGGCATCGTAGATCACGCCATCGATGTACCCAGTCGCCGAGGTGGATGGAAGGGTCGAAGGGGGGATGATTCCCCCCCCATCCCCGTCCCCACCACACCTCAAAAACATCAGGAAGGCCAATACCGAGATGACGGAACCCAATGAAAGCCATATGCCTTTGTTTCTCATTCTTTCCTCCGCCTTACGATCCCAAAGAAAAAGCCGGACTGCCTTCTCCGATCGGCAGTCCGGCTATCATCGCCATTGATTATGCGCTGACCCGTGACTTTGCGACCCACCCTCTCGAGATGGTGTGCTCTTGACGATCATCTCATTCAACGCTGAAATTCGCCACGACTCGTATATTAATCGCGATATATTTAAAACAACATCCCACAAAAAGCAAATAGTTTCTTAAAAGCATTATGGATTATACACTACCTCACCGCTCCAGGGATCGCGCCACTTGAAGTCCACCCCTATCCTGTCGCGATTGCCGAACCCCCCACAATCAACGTTATTGCTGAAGCTCATCCAATCAAGACCGCTCCAGGCTGGGGACCTGGGAGATGGCGTACAGATGCTCTTGAAGAGCAGCACACAGGTCGCAATCGTCCCATCCGGCTTCTTGCACCAATACGTGCCCAGCCTTCCCCTGAAGGGAAGCCACTGCAGGTCGTGCCACGCGGGCACGTGTTCCCAGTGATCGAACCACTCCCAACCGTGGGCGTTGATGTACCCATCCCCGTCGGTATCAGGTGACCGCTTAATCTCCCCCATATTCACCAGGTAATCGTACCTGAAAAACGTCTTGTAGAGCCACGGATCGGGGTCATAGTCAACATCGTCGGTATAAACGTCACCTGCGACGTTAATCTCATACAGCGGTTCCCCGAAGTTATAAGAACCGTGGGCGTTACGCGCAATCCACACGTGAAGATGCGTCCGCGACTCGTCGTAGCCCTGGTGCGGTGGAATCTCCATGGTGTGGCCCGAGGCATAAGAACCCCACCAGCACTCACTGGCCGGGAACTGTCGGCCTCCCTCGTGCTTGTAGAAGTTTACCCTCCGGGGCACGAATCGATCCCCTGCCCTCTCAACCTCGATGGACACGTGCTCGAAATCGCCTTCGTGCCAGGTGGACTCACTCGTCTGCTCCCTCGTGTCGTTCATGGTCATGAAATACCAGTATTGCACGTAGTAATAGGAGCCCTTCTTATAGACGTGGTAGTAGATGGGCCGTTCCCCCGGAAGCTCCTCCTTATATCGCTCGGCATTGTCCATGTCCCACCGGTAGTAGGCCGACCCCTGTCCGTATCCCCACGAGTCCCACTGATAGCCGTACCGCCAGTGGAATGTCGAATACTTGGTAATCCGGTTGTCGGGGTATTGCTGGCCGCGAATATTAAATACCCTTCGTGACGCCCACAGGACCCGGTCGACGTCAGCCAACCCCTCCGGCTGCAGGTCATCGGGATGCCGATGAAGCACGGGCTTGAACTTCTCCGCAATCGCCTCCTCAATACAGAGTTCGGCGTAGCCGTCGACAGTTGCCCTCGCTAAATTGGAATATGTCAGATGACGCCCGCCGCCGGCATCGCGCCAGTTGAGGACGGCCCTCAGCGTATAGGTATGGCCGCTCCTTAGGTTGTTTCTCGTTGGACCACAGACGATATCGCCGTGAATATTGTCCCATCGATAGCTCGGGGAACGGGCGGTTTCGTCGGTGTACCACGTCCGGCCTCCGTCGGGGGAATACTGAGTGGTTACTGACGCCGCTTTTCGCCAGGGGGCATCCTGAAGCTTGAGGTCGATGTAGTACTCCATCCTCAGCCCGTACCCGTAGGGAATGGGAAACTTCTGGGCGTAAGCCTTGTAAATTGTGATCTTCGGCCGCGGTGGAGGCGGCTTCGCGGCGCCATCCCCGCAAACGAGCACCACGGCCAGACATCCAATGAGAAAAAGACTCAATAATCTCATCAAGGTCTCCTTTCAGGATTAACCCCCGCCCCGGTTTTCAGGAACCCCCGCCCCTTTAACCGGTTCCCCCGCTCCTTTTATAATTCCCCCCCGCCCCGTTAACCGTTTCCCCCGCCCTTTTTATAATTCCCCCCGCCCCTTTTATTGGATTCAGTCGCCCATTTGGGAACCCTCATCTTAAACGCTCCCTCTCATCTCTCATGTCATCCTCGTATTCCACGTGTTTTGTGGCCGAACCTTCTGCCCCACTGCTGGCATCATCGACGGCAACTTTCAAGGTGAGGCAAACCCAACGCAACTTCTATGCCAGGTCCAGATCGTAGACGAAGCTGGAACTGAAATCAATGATAATCCCCTGAAATCATTGGATAATCTATTCGTTCCCTTTCATTTCCAACGGGATTTGTCTGCAGCGCGCTCCTCGGAAAATGTGCCAAAAGGGACAAACAAAGTCGGGAAAACTCGGGTTTTTTAAGGAATATCCTTTTATTTTCACGGGTTATGAAAATGTGCCAAAAGGTACCATAAGATGACCAATTGGGCCCTTTCTGGGATCACCTTCTTCAAGATAACGTCTATGAAACGGTAAATTCCTTCGCGCTTTTCCTCATTGGCCTTGTGGCAATCAATCTTTCGGTTGATGTACAATAGTAGATAGACCCGGTTAATAAGCGAGGTGACAGATGGCGAGAAGGAAGAAAAAGAAGAGCCCCGATGTATCTCAAGACAGAACAGCTGCGAAGAGGAAAAAAATGATAACAAATCCCTTCCTGTGGATTGGAGGCCTAATCGTGGTGGCCATCATTTCTTTTGCTCTATTGGGGCACATACCTTTTATTGGCACCGGAAGCAAAAGGGGTAAGTCCTTCTCCGTCCAGGGAGGTGAAACGCGCCCTGTGCTCAATCCTTCACTGTTTGAAGGCATGGCCAGAACAGCCTACGCTGCGGCGAAGAAATATCCAGAGGTAATGGACCAGTTGTACTGCTATTGCACATGCGATGAACCGCCTTTTAATCACAAAAGCCTGTTGAGTTGTTTTACCGATAATCATGGTAAGGGCTGACTGCTCTGTCAGAAGGAGGCCTTGAGGGCAGCCCAGCTTTACGAAAAAGGTAAGACCGTCGAAGAGATAAAGAGAACAATTGACGAGGAATTCGGTCGCTAGATCGACCCACGGTTTCGTATCATTTCCCTTCTATCGACTCCTGGTTTAAGTATCTTCATAGGAAACCAAATTCCTTAATCTTGGTCTTTCCAGTAAAGGATGCGTATTTTCGGCATAAGGAGATGGAGAGAGATACTTATCGGGTTGGTGCTGATAGCAGTATCTGTTGGCTTTTACTCTATTTCCCTCAAAAACGATCAGCCCGACTCGGAGGTACAAGATATCCGGTCGGGTTTCAAGCCTAGCGTGGGAGATCGCGCGCCAGATTTCACCCTTCCAACCTTAGCGGGTAATCACGTTCGCCTATCGAATTACAGGGGAAAACTGGTCTTTTTGAACTTCTGGGCCACCTGGTGTCCCCCTTGCCGCCAAGAAATGCCCTCTATGGAATCCCTGTATCAAAGGTTGAAAGGGCGAGATTTCGAGATGCTTGCGGTCAGTATCGATAGCAAAGGAGCGTATCAACTGAAATCTTTTGTCGCCACATATGCCCTCACATTTACCGTGCTTCTTGATCCCCATAAAAAGGTATACAGGCTTTATGGCCTCACTGGAGTACCCGAGACCTTCATTATCGGTAAGAACGGGGATATTCTCTTGAAGATCATAGGGTCTCGAAACTGGATGAAAAAGCGATGGCTCGATTACTTTGGTCGAATCACTGGGAAGAGTTCTCTATTACGGTGAAATGAGAAGAAATCTTTTTCATCACTCGGCCTTGAAAACATCTGATAACGGGCTCGAGAAATTCTGGATCGAACTTCCCAAGAATCTTCAAAGGATATTCAGACAACTAATCACCTTCACCTTCCTCGGGGCAGGCGAAGATACCTTCTTCCTCTGCCAATCTCCTTTCATTATTACGGTATTATGAAAGGGGGCCAAATGGTAACATAGGGAAACCATTCGGGACTTTTCCTCCCCTGTTCCGCCCTTGCTTTATGAAACCGCCTTATTTTAAGATAACAGCTATGAAAGGACGGATCTCCTTTGCCCTCTTCCTCGTCGGCTTTGCGGCCCTTGTGGGCCAGATCATCCTTATCAGGGAACTGTTGGTCATCTTCTATGGCAATGAGCTGTCCACGGCCATCATTTTGGCCAGTTGGCTCATTTGGACCTCCCTCGGCAGCGCAACCCTGGGAAGGATAGCCGACGCCATTGCCAATAAACGTAGGGTTTTTGGACTGGTCCAACTCGTGCTTGCCTTTCTCCTCCCGTCATCCATCGTCGCGGTTCGATTATCCAGGATTCTCTGGAATATCCCCGTGGGGGAGGTGGTCGACCTCGCGACCATGATGGGTATCTCCTTTGCCATCCTGGCCCCCTTCTGTTTTCTCTCGGGATTTCTCTTCGCCCTGGGCTGCAGCCTCCACAACGAGGCGACTGGCGGAAGGGGGAAATCCGTCGGAATCGTCTACTTACTGGAGGCCATTGGCTCAGGGGCAGGCGGCGTCGCTTTTACCGTAGTATTCGTCCACTTTTTCAATCACCTCCAAACGTCCTTCGCCATATCGGCCCTGCTGATTCTTTCCTCGATTTTTCTCTCGTTGAAGAGGGGGCGACCGTCGGTGTGGGTTTCGGGTTCGGCTGTCATTTTGCTCTTTATTATGCTGCTCGCCATCCATGGCGAGAAATGGGAG
>DAOVIU010000330.1 GCA_030673585.1 Pseudomonadota bacterium
CTCGAGGATAGGGGTTCTCCATTGGGACTATACGCTGAAGATGATTGGGATGTGCCAGTTCTACGGCTTGGATGCCATTTCCACGGGGGCGGCAATCTCCTGGGCCATGGACTGTTATGAGGACGGGCTCCTCTCGGACGGGGATACCGGTGGAGCCCCCTTCAAGTGGGGGGATGCAAAGGGGGCAATAGACGTTATCGAGCTGATTAACGATCGTAAGGGGTTCGGCGACCTGATGGCAGAGGGGGCTTTCAGGGCCGCAACCCAGATTGGGAGGGGGTCGAAGGAAAGGGTTCCCCATGTAAAGGGATTGGAGCAGATCAGCATTGACCCTCGGATAGCGGTTGGCTCCGGCCTCGGGTATGCCGTTTCCACAGGCGACTGGGACTATCTCAAGGGCATGACCGGCTTGGAGTACCCCCAACTGATGGGGTTCCTCCCGCATGCGCTCGAGGAGAAGATAGGAGCAAAACCCTCCCTCATAACGGATCTCGAGGGGAAGCCGGAGTTGGTCAAATGGTCCGAGGAAAACAAAGCCATTGCGGACCTCCTCGGCCTCTGTCCCTTTCTCAACGCTCGTTTCTTCTCCCTTGAGTTGCGGGATTTGATCGAGCAATTCGCCGCCTGCGTCGGGATTGAGACAGACGAACTGGATTTCGAGAAAATTGCCGCGAGGACCATCACGTTGGAGCGGATGCTCACGGCCAGAGATGGCTATGGTCGCCGAGAGGATACCCACGTCGACCGATATTTCCAGGAGGAGGTGGAGACGGGGCCTTACCGGGGGACCCGGTTGGAACGAGGTAGGTGGGAACGAGCCCTCTCGGAGTACTACAAGGCGAGAAAGTGGGATATCGATACCGGCATTCCCCTCGGGAAGACCTTGGTGGAACTGGAATTGAACGAGGCCCTGGATGATGCCGCAAGGGCCATCGAAGCGTACGGGAAGAAATCGCGGACCAATGAGGAACGGGCATGACTTCACTTCCCAAATCCACATACCTGAGGGTTTTGGATAACAGGCGCAGGGACAGTGCGCGATATCGCCCGGATTACCCATTGGTCTTTTTCATCTTCCTCTCCAGATTTTCCTTCGGCGTCTCCATCATATCCGGTATCCTCCAGATCTCGGGCCACCTCAGGGAAACTCTCGTGGTCAATACCGTTGCCTCATTAGGGTCCCTCCTCCTTGCCATCGCCATCTCCCTGACCCACCTGGGTGCGCCGAAGGGGCTTATGGGGATGCTTAGGAATATCCGTTCCAGGTTGACGTGGGAAATCGGACTTTCCGGGATCCTTCTCCTTATCCTGGTCGTCGATCTCGTTCTGCTTTCGCAGGATATATCGTGGGGAACAGGGCTAATAGGAGCCATGGGGTGGATCATGATCGTCATTGCCCTATCGGCTTTGATCTCGTCGGCGCTGGCCTATCGATTCTCAACCCACCCATCCTGGAATACCAATCTCCTGCCCGTGATCTACCTCTTTTCTGGCTTGATTGTGGGACTCTCATTTACCTGTGTTGCAGCTCAGGTGCTCGAGGGAACCTCCTCCTTTCAGGGCCCCCGCACCACTCCGTTCATTTTGGGACTCTTGATTCTCGCACAGCTATCGGTGGGGTATGGATATATTCGGTATTTAAAGGGGTTCTTACATCGGACAGTACATGACCTTTTGAGGGGGAAGTCAAGCACGCTCTTTTGGACCTATATGAGCCTCTATTTCATCCTTCCCCTTCTGATAATCCTGAGGGCGCTGTTCCGAGGGGGACTGGAATTTTTCCCCTCAATAACCCTGACCGTTTTGTTGCTGTTCGGGGCCTACCTGGAGAGAATCCTATTCTTCTCCGTTGAAAAGCCCATCTATTTCTTCTACTATGTGGGGGAGAGAAGCTAAAAAATGAAAGTGAGAGTTGAAATCGTGGGAGTTCCGATGTTATCGGAAGCAATCGGGAAGAAGAAGTTCGAGCTGAACATCTCGGGTAGAACCGTCGAGGACCTCATCGAGGAGCTCATTCGCAAATACGGGCCGAAAGTCCGAAAAGTCCTCTATGGCGAGAGGGGAACGTTTGATCCCATGATCCAAATCGCCCTCAACGGGGAGAAGTGGGTCGCCGCGGATCGGCATGACACAACTCTCAGTGAGGGCGATACCCTCATATTCATGATCCTTCTGGCCGGAGGGTAACCCGCCCTCACAAGATGGTGTGGGCAACGACCAATCTCTGCACTTGATTCGTTCCCTCATAGATCTGGGTCACCTTGGCATCCCGCATCATTCTCTCTACGGGAGACTCCCTGGTTAAACCGTGTTCCTCCATGATCTGAACGGCTTCGGTGGTAACCTTCATGGCCACATCCGATGAGAAGTACTTCGCCATGGAGGAGAATTTCTCAACCCCAACCCCTTTTACCCCCTCGTCGATCATGGAAGCCGTCTTATAAACCAATGCCCTCGCCGCCTCTATCTGAGTATCCATATCAGCTATCATGAATTGTATCCCCTGATATCGAGTGAAGGGCCTTTCGAATCTGATCCTCCCCCGCGCGAAATCCAATGTACAGTCAAGTGCCCCCTGGGCAATGCCCACGGCCTGAGCTCCGATGGCCGGCCGAGACACATTCAGCGTCCTCATGGCGATCCGCCACCCCCTCCCCTCGAATCCCAAGAGGTTACCCTTGGGAACCTTGGCGTTCTCCAGTATGAGCTCCGTCGTGGCAGACCCCCGCATCCCCAGTTTATTCTCCTTCTTGCCGATGGAAAATCCCTCCGTATCCTTATCCACTACGAAGGCGGTTATGCCC
>DAOVIU010000270.1 GCA_030673585.1 Pseudomonadota bacterium
GAGGCAAAGGGAGAGGAACTTGTTCATGCTGTGAACCGCTGCTGCCCCACAGCAGTTCCAATCCTCAATCTCCACCAACTCCACACCGAGGACCTTCAATACGGCCTTTGTTGAGAGACCGTATTCCACCGCCGTGGAATGGGATGTGCATCCCGGAAAGTACGAGTACTTTTCTCCCTCTTTCACCGACTATCCCCTCTCCTTCTCCACCTTTTTCTGGGCTTTCCTATAGATCTCCCGTATGGAGTCCATCCCCTTAACCCTCCCCGGGATCAAGGGGATTTTTCCCTTCATGAATAACTTCGCTCCCGGCACCAGATCCGTCCAGTAATCCCCGCTGCGAAGCTTGTACTCCATTAACATCGTGGCCTCGTGGACCCTTCCACCTCTTCTAATGCTCTCCATAAAGGCATTGTGCAGGGCAACGACACCCTTTTCCCGGGCCTTATACCCTTCTTCCAGGGACATCTCCCGCAATGCGTCCATGAGCACGCCGATATCGATCTCGTTGGGACAGCGGGTCCCACAGGTCTCGCAGGAGACGCAGAGCCAAATCGCATTACTTTCCAGCACTTCTCGCTTCAGCCCAAATTGAATCATCCTGAGGATGGTATTGGGATTGAAATCCATATGCGGAGCCGTAGGGCATCCCACCGTGCATTTCAAGCATTGATAGCAGAGTCGGAGATTTTCCCCACACCTTTCTTGGACTTGGTCCAGAAATGCATGTCCATCCTCTCCTTGCGGCAGCTCAAAAGCCGTAATTCGCTCATCCATCTGCTGAACTCCCTTCCTCTCTCCCGGCGAAAACGTCCATCATCCCAAAAACTTGCATGGCCTTGCTATTCCTTAGTTCGCAGGCGTTGTTGGGACAGGCAGCAATGCAGGCCCCACAGCCTTGACACAGGGCTTCATGAACCCTTGAAATCCTTCGGTATTCGTCCATCTCCCGAGCCTCATACGGACAGACCAGTACACAGATCCCGCACCCACCACAAATCTCAGCATCCACGAAGGCCACCAATGGGTCTTGGAGCAAAGCGTCCTGGGAGAAGAGGGACTGAATTTTACTCGCCGTCGCACTGGCCTGGGCTACGGTATCGGTAATATCCTTGGGCCCCTGTCCACACCCCGCGAGAAAAATTCCCTTCGTCGAACTTTCAACGGGATAGAGTTTGATATGGGCCTCGGTCAAAAAACCGTGTTTATCCGTTGTCGCCCTCAACTTGGCGGCAAGGTCCTTAGCCCCCTGACTCGGCACCACAGCGGAGGCCAAAACCACCATGTCCGCGGCGAGCTCCACCTTCCGATTGGTTAAGGTATCCTCCCCCCAAATTTTAACCTTATCCCCTTCCTGGAAAACCCTGGCCACTCTACCCCGTAAATAGATCAGCTCTTCCTCCTCGATGGTCTGTTGCAAAAATTGCTCGTATCCTTTGCTATCCGTCCTGATATCCATAAAGAAGATGTAGGGCTGGGCTTCCGGAACTTTCCGCTTCAACAGCTTCGCCTGTTTTGTGGTATACATACAACAGACCCGCGAACAGTACGGCATATATCGCTCCGGATCCCGGGAGGCCACGCATTGGATGAAGACGACTTCCCGGGGAATCCTCCCATCAGATGGTCGGCGAATTTCTCCCTCCGTTGGGCCCGAGGGGGAAAGCATGCGCTCGAAGGCGAGCCCATCGATAACGTCGGGAATCCTCCCGTAACCGTATTCCCCAATCATCTCCATGGGAAAGAGGTCGTACCCCGTGGCGACAACGATGGTTCCCACTTGTTCTTCGAAAAACCGCTCTCCTTGGGTATAGTCAATAGCCCCCTCCTGACAGGCCTCCTGGCAGATGGTACACGTCCCATCCAGTAAATACCGACAATGATCCGGATCGATGACGGGTTTTCCCGAATCCCCGGCAGGGGCCCACGTATAGATCGCCTTTTTGGTCGTCAACCCTCTTTCGAAATCCGACGGGATCTCAACGGGACATTTCTCGAAACATATTCCACAGGCGGTACACTTTTCCCAATCCACATGGGTGGGTTTACGACGGATCCGCACATCAAAATTCCCGATAAACCCCTTTACCTCTTCAACCTCGCAGTATGGCATCACTCGGATCTTCGGGTGACTTGTAATCTCCGCCTTCTTGGGACCCAGGATACACCGCGCATCGTCCAGATGGGGAAACGTCTGGAAAAGCTGACCCAATCTTCCCCCCACGGAAGGTTGTCGCTCCACCAGGATGACCTCATATCCCGCGTCGGCCAAATCGATGGACGCCGTTATCCCCGCGATTCCACCGCCGACGACCAAAACGCGCTTCGTAAGTGGCATAGCCAGGGTCTCCAGGGTCTCATTCTGTCTCAGTTTTTCCAGGACGGAGTGAATGATCTCCCCCGCCTTTTGGGTTGCCAATTCCTTGTTCCCCTGATGGACCCAGCTACATTGCTCCCGGATATTGGCAATCTCACACAAATACGGGTTCAGGCCTTCCGATTTCACCGCCTTGCGGAATGTCACCTCATGCATGCTGGGAGAACAACAGGCCACGGCTACACCATCCAATTTCTTCTCTCGGACGGCATTTCGAATCAACAGCTGCCCTGGGTCTGAACACATGTAAATATAGTCCTCGCTGTGGACCACATCCCCTATTTCCCCCGTCTCTCGGGCCACCCCCTCTACATCGACGGTGCCCGCGATGTTTACGCCGCAATGGCAGATAAAAACACCGAGTCGTTTCATATTACTCCCGTGTCCATTTTCCGTGACGCGTGTCCGTGGTTCGTGCTCGTGAATCGTTATTCGTGTCCGTGTAGTTCGTGCTTGTGATACGTGTTCGTGCTCGTGTTTCGGATCCCGTCATTTGTCCTTTTGATTTTGAACTTTGAAATTTGACATTCTTACCTTCTGCCTCCAACCTCAAACCTCTACCTGTCGGAACGAATCAACGATGAGTTCCGATGCTGGGCGAATAACGCCTGAACTTTACTCGCCGCAGCATTGCCCTGGGCTACCGTATCGGAGATGTCCTTCGGTCCTTGAGCGCATCCCGCCACGTAGATCCCTGCAACGCCACTTTCCACTGGATAGAGCTTCCACTGGGCCTCCGTCAGGAATCCGTATTCATCAGCCTCGATGTGCAGTTTCTCCGCCAGTTCCTTAGCCCCAGCGCTTGGGATTATGGCCGTGGCCAGGACAACCATATCCGCGGAAATCTCCACCTTTTTCCCCGTCAGCGTATCGACTCCCCACACCACGACATGGCCGTTGTCCCTGAACAAGCGCGAAACCCGCCCCCTCAGGTACAGGATCCCCTCTTCCTCCATTCCCTGTTGGATGAACTCCTCATACCCCTTTCCCATTGAGCGGATATCCATATAGAAAATATACGCTCGACCATCGTGGACCTTATGTTTGTAGAGCCTCGCATGTTTGGCCGTGTACATACAGCAAGCCCGTGAACAATAGGGCATATAGTGCTCCGGATCCCGGGAGGCCACACACTGGATAAAGACCATCTCTTTTGGGATCCGGCCA
>DAOVIU010000164.1 GCA_030673585.1 Pseudomonadota bacterium
AAGGGAGTAGATTGAAGAGTCAGAATTAACGTTGGTATGGCCTTTGCTCTTTATCGAATGGAGATCAATAGTGATGGATAGGAGGTATATTGGTAATGAATCAGTATGATTACGGAATGTGGGGCATGGTGATCGCCAATGCCCTCTTCTTCCTTTTCTTTGCCCTGAGCTTTCTCGCTCCCAGGGGAAAATTTGAATGGAGGTCGATGGGGGTATTCACGGCCTTCATCATCGCCTTGTTCACGGAGATGTACGGTTTTCCCCTTACCGTTTTCATCCTGACCTCCCTTCTTGGAAGCAAGTACCCCGCCTTGGACCCCTTTTCCCATAGAAGCGGCCACTTGCTCTTGACCTTCTTAGGAGAGGGTGAAATGCTACATTCCATCGTCCACCTCATCAGCAATGGCCTGATTTTTTCGGGTTTTATCATCATGGGAATGGGATGGAGGAAGATCCATAGCGCCCAAGGAGGATTGGTCACCGATGGCATCTACAAATGGGTTAGGCATCCTCAGTACGTGGGCCTGTTTCTCGTTTCGGTGGGATTGTTGATCCAGTGGCCGACCATCGCCACACTGGCGAGTTGGCCTGTCCTGATGGGAGTATACTATAGGCTGGCCAAAAGGGAGGAGAGGGAGATGGTAATGAGGTTCGGCGAGAACTATCTAAGTTACAAGAAGCGGGTTCGCGGTTTCTTTCCCTTTCCTTTTCAAAGTGGTGCGGGAGAGGTTTTGACCTGAGAAGCCATTGAGGAAAATAGGAATGAAATCCCGCTGCGAGCAAGACCTTTGATCTGATTGGATTGAATCGAGGAGGAGACCATGCACCCGGTTCTCATTGAGATAGGCCCTTTTACCATACGGTGGTATGGCGTGATGATCGCTACGGCGGTCCTCGTAGGTCTCTGGCTGGCGGGAAGGGAAGGGGTTCGGAAGGGGTTTGAAAGGCAGAAGATACAAGACTTTTCTTTCTTCCTCATCATCGCGGGGCTCATCGGAGCCAGGATCTATTTCGTCCTGTTTTCGGACCTGGGCAATTTTTTGGCCGAACCCTTAAGACTCTTGGCCTTCTGGGAAGGAGGTCTCGCCATCCATGGTGCCATAATCGCCGGGATTGTCGTGAGCATTTGGTACACGTGGAGGAAAAAGATATCCATCTGGAAGTGGATGGACACCTTTGCCCCTTCACTTATCCTCGGACAGGCCATCGGCAGGATCGGCTGTTTCCTCAACGGAGATGCCCATGGTTATCCCACAACCCTGCCCTGGGGAATGGTGTATGCGCCGGACAGCCCAGCGGGACAGATGTTCCCTGGTCAAACCCTCCATCCCACCCAGCTCTATGAATTGGGTTTCAACCTGGGCATATTTTTGATCTTATGGCAATTGAGGAAGAAAAATTTCTTCGACGGGTTTCTTTTCCTGATGTATGTCATTCTCTACTCCTCCACCCGGATCTTTGTGGAGCATTTCAGGGCTGATAAACTCACCTATTTTGGGAACATTTCGGCGGCTCAGACAGTGGGCATTGCGGCAGTCGTGATTTCCTTTGGGGTGATCATCGCTTTGAGTCGCAGAAAAAGAATGGATCAAATCTCGAGATAAGCTGTTTCGTCCAGACTCATTGACGGGGAAATGAAAGCCCAGCCTCCGTGTATTAAGGGTTTATTAGGGAAAAAGATGGCCCGAGAAGACAGAGGTGTTTCGGGGAGAAAGACTATTGGTATAGAGGGATTGCGGCAATTGCCATCGTTAGCGGAATTGTTTGCGGAGGGCTCTCGCCCTTCTCTGGCCCAACGTCTGGAAAAACAGGGATGGTGGGGACGCTTCTTGAACAGGCTGGCCAAGGCGAGTCAAGAGACCTGCGGGCATAACCCACCCAAGTGTCATTAGAGGGAGATCCTCTCCAAACCTTTAAAAGGAGGCTTATCGGGAAAAGGGGTTAAAGCCTGGGTTTGGAAGGGGGATGGACCCTCGCACAATATCGGGGAAGCTTAAACTAAGCTTCATCCCAAAGGATTGGTAAGTTGTTGAAAATAGGTCCCGAAACTAACTACAGTCCTTTTGAAAAAACGGATGGAATTGGGCTTTCGTACTTCAGAGAGATCGGCCGGATTCCGCTTTTAACCCATATGAGGGAATTAGAATTGGCCAGAAAGATACGGTTGGGTGAGAGGCGAATAAAGAATTTGGTCACGAAATGTCTCCGGAAATCCGGTTTGGCAGGTCACCAATGCTTTGATGATAAATCTTTTCAGGGGACCTTTTTGTTTTTGCAAAAATTGGCGGAGAATGATGGTGATGGTTGGAAAAATACCCTCATGAAACTCAAGGAGGTTGAGGCTGAAGTTAAACGGGCCAGAAGCGAAATGATAAAGTCGAACCTAAGGTTGGTGGTCAAGATCGCCAAGGCCTATATCAATCGAGGACTTCCCTTCCTAGACCTCGTACAGGAGGGGAATATGGGGTTGATCAAGGCCGTTTCTAAATATGACCATACAAGGGGATACAAGTTTAACACCTATGCTTCCTGGTGGATCAGGCAGGCCATTACCAGGGCAATTTCCGATAAATCAAGGACTATCAGGATTCCGGGCTACGTGTTGGAAATGGAATATAAGATGAGGAGTGCTACCCATGACATCTTCAAAGAGACCGACAATGAGCCAGATGAGGATGAGATCGCCAACAAGATGGGAGTATCGGTGGGAAGGGTAACCGAAATAACAAATGTACCCCACGAGCCGATCTCGTTGCAAACCCCCCTGGATATGGATGGACGGGGAAGAACCTTGGAAGACCTCTTGGTCGATAAGGGGGCCATTGTCCCCTTTGAACGGTTAATCCAAGAGATGGATTTGGCTCATCTGGTTGAGAAGGCCCTGAGACATCTAAAGCCGAGAGAGAGAGAGATCATTCGATTGCGATTCGGGATAGGGAAAGATTCAGCTCAGACGTTGGAAGAAGTCGGAAAGAAATTCGGTATCTCAAAGGAAAGAACCCGACAGATAGAGCAGAAAGCACTGAGAAAGGCAAAATGGCAGTTGAGAGATTATCTTGACGAACTGAGAAGATGAAGGGGCATCTGGGCAAAGATTTTCCTCATGGCTGTTTCCTAAAAAAGAGGGAATTTTGGCAGATATTTCTTGACTAATTTAGTCAGAAATGCTAGTTTGCATGCGTGAGATTATCTACACAAAGCCGTTATGGCGTGAGGGCTGTTTTCGACATTGCCTACCATGGAGGAGGGGACGGGGTACAGATCAAGGATATAGCCAGAAGGCAGGAGATATCCCCCCGGTATTTGGAGCAGATTTTTCAGAAATTGAGAAATCGAGGTATCCTTTTTAGTAAAAGGGGTCCTTCAGGGGGTTATTCATTGGCCAAAGGCCCTGAGGAGATCACGGTAGGCGCTATCATACGGGTGACAGAGGGAGGATTGGAAATTGTTTTTTGCGTCCGCCCGGAGAAGTCGGGAAAACACTGCGACCGTATTACCGAGTGCGTGACCCGGCTCATCTGGAAGGAGGCTGGGGAGAAGTTGGAGGATTTCTTCGACTCCGTCACCATTCAAGATCTCTGTGAGAAAGCGGAAATCTTGGGGATTCGTAAGGAGGATAGTCAGGGCTTAACGTATTACAATTAGGGGGATCTCCTTGGAAATGGACATGTCTGACATGCATTTGGATGAGCTAAAGGGAGGTATCCGCCCACCCTGAGCCCAATCGAAGGCCTTGGTCGAGAAGGAGGGGGGTGGTTTCATCCCCCTCCTTTTTCGTATAATTCTTTATTAATTTAGTAAGAAATATGGGGAGGAGGGGTTCGATGGGATTTATTGATGGCCTACAATGTAGGGAGTGTGGGAGGAAATACGGCGTTTCTTCCATCTACGTATGTGAGTTTTGTTTCGGGCCTTTAGAGGTTATGTACCGCTACGAAGAAATCAAGGAGCGGCTCACAGTGGAAGAGATGATGCGTAGGCCAAAGACCATGTGGCGTTATAAGGAACTCCTTCCTTTGGATCATGAGCCCACGGTGGGGTTAGAGGTAGGCTTCACCCCGTTAATCAAGGCGGACCGTTTGGCCAAGGTGATGGGGGTCAGGGAGCTTTACATCAAGAACGATTCCGTAAACTATCCCACCCTTTCCTTCAAGGATCGGGTGGTCTCAGTAGCCCTCTCCAAGGCGAAAGAATTCGGCTTTAGGGTAGTGGCGTGTGCCTCCACGGGAAATCTCGCCAATTCTGTAGCGGCATTGGCTGCCTCTGCGGAGCTGGAGAGCTATATCTTCGTCCCTTTCGACCTGGAACAGGGAAAAATCCTGGGGACTCTCATCTATGGGACAAACCTCATCGGCGTCAGGGGGAGCTACGATGAGGTGAATCGGCTCTGTAGTGAGATTGGTCAGACCCTGGAATGGGGTTTTGTGAACATCAACTTGAGGCCCTTTTATGCCGAAGGATCGAAGACCTTCGGATTTGAGATCGCTGAGCAGATGGGGTGGAACCTCCCCCAGCATGTGGTGGTCCCCATGGCCGGGGGTTCTTTAATAACCAAGATATGGAAGGGGTTTAAGGAGTTGGAGAAGTTAGGGTTTTTGAACGGGGGAACTGCAAAGATATATGGGGCGCAAGCCTCTGGATCAAGCCCCATCACAACAGCACTGAAAGAGGGTCAAGACCTCATTAAGCCCCAGAAGCCCCGTACTATTGCCAAATCCTTGGCCATCGGAAACCCCGCGGACGGCTACTACTCC
>DAOVIU010000176.1 GCA_030673585.1 Pseudomonadota bacterium
AACCAATTGAGACAACGAGCTAGGGTTCGCCGAGCTACGTCTAGGAGATGTTCTGCCATCGAATACAAGATGAAATCTTGGATAGGCTGAGAAGCGAAAAGCATTGATTTGCGTTTGAATTAATCAGAGGAATGGCGCAAGTTGGTCTACGGATAATCAATAGGGAGAGGGAGAAACAGGTTTGCATTAAAGCTCAATGGAGAACTCCGTTATCCGTGAGCGTAATCTTCTTCAAAAGGCCGCTTTTTCCCCAGGCATTTTAGGGAAATTTCGTAAAGATAGATAAGGCCGGCATGGAAGGAAGGGACGCTTACCCCTCCCCTATCTCCTCAACGATTTTATAGATGGAATGCAAGGCGTGGTCAAGCTTGGATACATCCGTTCCTCCCGCCTGGGCCATGTCCGGCCGGCCTCCCCCGATCCCCCCCATCTCATCCGCCACGCTTTTCATCATCTTATTAGCCCTGAATCGGGAGACCAAATCTTGGGTCACCATCATGACGAAAAAGGTCTTCTGTCCTCGCATCGATCCCAGTAAGACAATGCCTGATTCTATTCTATCCCTCAGCGTGTCCCCGATGGTTCTCAAGGACTTCGGGTCGTTTGCCTCCACCTGCGCCGCCAGCACCTTGACCCCCTCAACAACCCTCACCTGATCCATGAGGTCAGTGGACTTCCCGCTGGCTAGCCTCTGCCTCAACGACTCAAGTTCCCGCTCCAATTGCCTCTGATTGTCCAACAGTTTTTGCACTTTCGAAGCCGCCTCTCCCGCGGGAGCCTTTACCATGGAGGCAACCCGTTTCAGCTCCTCCTCTTCCTGGCGGATGTATCGGATTGCATCCTTTCCGGTAAGGGCCTCGATCCTCCTCACCCCCGCTGCGATCCCCGTCTCCGATATGATCTTGAACAGACCCACATCCCCTGTTCGAGAAGTGTGTGTACCCCCACAGAGCTCCTTGCTGAAATCACCAATACTCACCACGCGCGCTTTATCGGCGTACTTCTCTCCAAACAGCGCTATGGCTCCCCCTTCAATGGCCTCGCGAGTCTCCATCTCCTGGGTGCCGACCCCTATGTTCCGCCGGATTTTCCCGTTGACAAAGTCCTCAACCCGAATGATCTCTTCATCGGTGAGGGGGGAAAAGTGGGTGAAATCGAATCGGAGCCGATGGGGCCCCACCAGGGATCCGGCCTGCTTCACATGATCCCCCAAGGCCTCCCTCAATGCGGAATGAAGGAGATGGGTGGCCGTGTGGTTGGCGGCAGTCCTTCCCCTCGTCCCCCCATCGACGGAAAGGACTACTTCGTCCCCTACCGTCAGGGTACCCTCTTTGACCAACCCTTTGTGGATGATCAAATCAGGCATCGGCCTCCGGGCATCGTTAATTTCTATGACAAGGCCGTCCTTTACCATCTTTCCCTTATCCCCAACCTGGCCTCCGGTCTCACCATAAAAGGGTGTTTTTTCCGCAACAACCTCCACCACATCTCCTGTTTCGGCCTTATCGACGAAGTGATCCCCCTGAATGATCCTCACCACCCTTGAGGTACATTGATGCTCATCGTATCCCACGAACTCAGTCGCGATTCCCTCCGAGGAGATCCTTCCGTATATCTCCTTAGGGCCCTCTTCCCCCATCCCCTTCCAGGACTCCCGTGCCTTACGCCTCTGCTCTTCCATGGCCCCTTCGAATCCGTCCACATCGATACGAAACCCCTCCTCCTGGACGATATCCTCCGTCAGGTCTACCGGAAATCCGAAGGTATCGTAGAGCGTGAAGACGACGTTCCCCGGGAGAACCTCGTTTCCCATCTGGGCCAACCTGGCCGTCTCCTCCCTCAGGAGGCTCAATCCCCGATCCAAAGTCTCGGAGAAACCCGTCTCCTCTAATTCCAACATCCGCTTGATGTAGTTCCGATTTTCCGCCAATTCCGGATATGCCTTCCTCATGAGTTCCACCGCAACATCGGATACCTTCCCCATAAAGGGACCTTGCATTCCCAGCTTTCTACCGTGGCGAATTGCCCTCCGCATAATCCTCCGCAACACGTATCCTCTCCCCCCCTTATCCGGCAAAACGCCATCCACTATGAGAAAAGCGGCAGCCCTGGCATGATCGGCGATCACCCGAATGGAGATATCATTCGCCCCGTGTTTACCGTATTCCTTCGAACTGACCTCTTCGATCCTGGCGATGATATCGTGAAAGAGATCCGTGTCGTAATTACTCGTAACGCCCTGAAGGACGGCGGTAATCCGCTCCAACCCCATTCCCGTATCGATACAGGGCTTGGGCAATGGCGTCATTTGCCCATCTTCCGCCCGATTGAATTGCATAAAGACCAAGTTCCATAGTTCCAAGAACCGATCGCACTCGCAGGCAACTCCGCAATCGGGCTTGCCACATCCAACATCCTCCCCCTGGTCGATGATAATCTCCGAACAGGGACCGCAAGGACCCGTTTCACCCATGGCCCAAAAATTGTCCTTCTCATCCAGCCGAACAATCCGCTCCGAAGGAACCCCCACCTTCTGATGCCAGAGGTCAAAGGCCTCCTCATCTTCCTCGTAGATGGAAACCCAGAGTTTCTCCTTGGGGAGGCCCATGTGGTGCGTGAGCAGATCCCACCCGAATTCAATGGCCCCCTCTTTGAAGTAGTCCCCGAAGGAGAAATTCCCCAACATCTCGAAAAAGGTGTGATGACGAGCCGTTTTCCCCACATTTTCCAAGTCGTTGTGTTTTCCCCCAGCCCTCACACACTTCTGCGATGTGGTCGCCCTGGTATAGTCCCTCTTCTCCTCCCTCAGGAAAACCCTTTTAAATTGAACCATGCCCGCATTGGTGAAGAGGAGGGTGGGGTCGTCCTTGGGCACCAAGGGCGAGCTCGGGACGATCCGGTGCTCCCGACCCTCGAAATATCTCAGAAAGGCGGTCCTGATTTCGTTGCTATCCATCTCCGGTGAATCCAATCCTAAAAGCGTTCGGGCCGTGCTCCCTTGGAATCGCTCCTCTTTCCGCTCTCCCCTTCCTCTTCCCCCTCGCGTACCTTTTCGAAATCATCCCACGGCGTATCTCCCGTCGCCAGAATTCCCTTTACCCTCAGGGCAAAATCATCGGGGCTGGTGCTCTGTCTCATGGCCTCATCATAGGTAATAAGATTCTTCTTTAACAGGGTCATCAAGGACTGATCGAAGGTCTGCATCCCATAGCTGGTGTACCCCTTGGCTATAGCATCCTGGAGCTCCGCGGTCTTCTCCTTCTCAATAACACACTCCCTTACCCTGGCCGTTGAAACGAGAATCTCTACCGCGGGAACCCTTCCTACGCCGTCCGCCTTGGGAACCAACCTCTGAGAGATAACCCCCTTGATAACCCCTGCCAATTGCATGCGGACTTGCCTCTGGTGGTATGGTGGGAAGGTCGATATCACACGGGTTACCGTCTCCTTGGCATCGATGGTATGGAGGGTGCTCATCACGAGGTGCCCCGTCTCCGCGGCTGTTAACGCAGTCTCGATGGTCTCAAAATCCCTCATTTCTCCAATCAGGACGACATCCGGGTCTTGCCGCAGGGAACTCCTCAGGGCATTGGCAAAGGTCCCCGTGTCCGAACCCACCTCCCTCTGATCGACGATGGCCTTCTTATCGTCGTGGACGAACTCGATTGGATCCTCTATGGTAATGATATGGCACGTCCTCCGGGCGTTGATGATATCGATCATCGACGCCAGGGTAGTCGACTTTCCACTTCCCGTAGTTCCCGTGACCAAGATCAGGCCTCTATTCTCCATGGCGATTTTTTCAATGACACCGGGCAGGCTGAGCTCCTGGATGCCCTTGATCTGATACGGCACAATCCTCAGGGCAACACGGATTTTGCCCCTCTGTTGGAAGATATTGACCCGGAAGCGGCCCAGACCCTGGATCTCGTACCCCATGTCGACTTCCTTCTCCCTCAGGAACCGCTCCTTCTGCCACTCGTTCATGATCCCCAGGGCCATCTGGTTTACCTCGTTATAATTGAACGGCCTGCCTCCCTCCATGGGTCTGAGTTGACCGTCGATCCTGACAATGGGCGGCTGTCCAATCTTTATGTGGACATCCGATGCACCCTTCGTCAGCGCCTCCAATAAGATTTCATTCAGTTCCACTCTGGATCTCCTCCTCTCTTGATCCCCCCTTCAGGTGAAAACGCCCCTTTATATCTTCCTCGATCTGTTGAAAGACCTCCGGATTTGCCTCCAAGAACGCCTTCGCGTTCTCCCTTCCCTGGCCGATTCGTTGATCCTTCCAAGAGTACCACGTCCCGCTCTTCTCGACGATGCTGTGGTCCACGGCCAGATCCAAGACGTCCGCCTCCCTCGATATCCCCCTTCCGTAGATTATATCGAACTCCGCCTCCTTAAAGGGAGGGGAAACCTTATTCTTCACCACCCTCACTCGAGTCCTGCTGCCGATGATTTCTTGCCCCTGTTTGATCGATGCGATCCTCCGAATATCCAATCTCACGGATGAATAGAACTTCAACGCCTTCCCCCCCGTCGTCGTCTCTGGGTTGCCGAAGAGGACGCCGATTTTCATCCTGATCTGATTGATGAAGATGACTATGGTCTTTGACTTACTTATGGTAGCCGCAAGCTTCCTGAGGGCCTGTGACATCAACCTGGCCTGGAGCCCCATATGGGCATCCCCCAT